>CALJPB010000165.1 GCA_937981305.1 uncultured Selenomonas sp. | reverse complement strand
GACATTCGTCGTGAGCGAGCTCACGCCGTAGCTCATGAGCGGCAGCGGTATGCCCGTGACGGGCATGATGCCCATCGTCATGCCGACGTTGACGAGCACGTGGAACGCAATCATCGACGTGATGCCGACCGCGAGCAGCCTGCCGAACGTATCGCTCGCATCCTGCGCGATCTTGATGCCGCGCCAGAGCACAATGAGATAGAGCAGCAGCAAAACCGTGCATCCGACAAAACCCAGTTCCTCGCCCACAACGGAGAAGATGAAGTCCGTATGATTCTCCGGCAGGAAGTTCAGCTGACTCTGCGTCCCGCCGAACAGGCCCTTGCCAAAGAGGAGCCCCGAACCAATGGCGATCTTCGACTGGATAATGTGATATCCTGCACCGAGCGGGTCGACATTCGGATCCATGAACACCATGATACGCATCTTCTGATAGTCCTTCAGAAAATGCCAAAGCACAGGCATCGCCGCAAGCCCGAGACCAAAGAGCCAAAAGAGAATGCGCAGCCGTATCCCCGCCACAAACACCATACCAAAAAATATCGCAAGAAAGACCAACGATGTGCCAAGATCCGGCTGCTTTAGAACGAGCAGAAACGGCAGACCGACATAGCCCGCAATCGGTGCAAGGTCACTGAGCGACTGCACTTTTCCACGTTTTTCCATCATCGCAGCAAGCGCGATAATCATGATGAGCTTTGAGAACTCCGACGGCTGTATACTGATTGGACCGAGTGCGATCCATCGCTGCGCACCAAGTGCCGTCTGCCCGACCAACATAACAAGAATCAGGAGAACCAGATTGAACACATAGAAGTGGTTGCCGTATCGTTGCAAGATCTTATAATCGAAGTTCATCCAAAATGCCGCAAGTGCGATGTCCACAAGAATGGATATGCCCTGCCGCTGAACGAACCAGTAGCGTTCCTCACTCGGCGTATTGACATGGGTTGCACTGCCGATAATGACAAGGCTCATAATGACAATTGCCGCCGCAGCCGCAATGAGTGTCAGATCCGTACGGCGCAGGAGTCGTTTTGAGAGGATCATCGCCTGCGCCTTGACAGATCGCTGCCGCCATGCTGGACACTGACGACAGGAATGTTGACGACAAGTGCCATCGTATCATTTTCGTTCTCAAGGGAGAATTCCATCTCACGCGTATCGATATACATATACTTCGAGATCACCTGAATGATCTCCGCGCGCATATTGTCCATGATCTCCGGAGAGACATTCGCCCGATCATTGATGATGACAAGCTGGAGGCGGCGGCGCGCAACATCGCCGGAACTTTCCTTTTTTCCAAGAAGCCTTCTCAGCACCTCAATCACACTGTCCCCTCCTCACTTGCGCCCAAAGATCTTGCTCTTAATTGTATCCCAGAGACTTTCCTTGGTAAACTCGCGGAACGGAATCTCCTCACCGCACAGACGACCGACCACGTCGAGATATGCCTGCCCTGCGGGAGAATCCGGCATTGTAACACACGGCTCGCCGCGGTTCGTGCTCGTCACGACCATCTCATCATCCGGGATCTGACCGATACAGCCCACCGAAAGAATTTCGTCGATGTCGTTCATATCGAGCATATCGCCCTTTTCGATCATCTTCGGACGAATGCGGTTCACAACGAGGCGGATGTCCTCCTTATCTGCTCGCCCAAGTTCACCGATGATCTTGTCTGCATCACGCACAGCGGAAATCTCCGGCATCGTCACGACAATTGCCGTATCGGCGGCGGCGATTGCCGTCTGAAACCCCTGCTCAATCCCCGCCGGGCAGTCAATGATAATAATATCATAGGAGCGGCGCAGCTCCTCACAGAGCACAGCAAGCTCCTCCGGGTTCACGGCACTCTTGTCCTTGACCTGAGAGGTCGGCAGGAGAAAGAGCGAGTCGTATTTCTTGTGGCGTACGAGCGCCTTCTTGTACGGTACGCGCCCCGAGGTCACATCGACCAGATCGTACATAATGCGATTCTCGAGTCCAAGCAGGAGATCGAGATTCCGCAGACCCGTATCCGTGTCAATGAGCACGACACTCTTGCCGCGCATGGCAAAGCCGACCCCCAGATTCGCCGTCGTCGTTGTTTTTCCAACGCCTCCTTTGCCCGATGTCACCACATAGATCTCACTCATATTTCGAACCTACCTCTCTATTGGCTCAATGACAATCTGACCATCCTTCACATAGGCACGCTCCGCCTTGCCGGAATCCTCCAAGTCATCCGGCGGGCGCGCGACATAGTTCGCAATGCGAATCTGTGTCGGCATCAGATGGTCTGCAATAATAAACGCTGTCGAGTCCCCCGCAGCTCCCGCGTGAACAACACCGCGGCAGGTGCCACGCACATCCACGCTGCCGCCCGCCGTGATCTGCGCCCCCGGATTGACATTCCCAAACACAATGACAGACCCTTCCGTCTCCACCGCCTGTCCACCGCGCAGCGTCTTATCGATGATAAGCATCCGCTGCAGTTCCTGCGTATCCGTCTCCTGTGTCTTTGCGACGACGGGCTGTACCTCCCGAGGCTGAGAGGAAAGAGGCGCAGCAGGTTCCGGCTTTGCCAGGCGGCAGATCAGCCCGTGCGTTCGAAAGAGCTCCTGCACCGCAGCAAACGCATCCTTTGCAAAGTGATCGCGCGGCACACGCACCACCGTACCGCGCAGGAAAAAGCCGGTACCCGAATCCAGCTTTCTCTCCAACTCCTCCATGATCTCCGAAAAGGGCACATCCGAAGGGAAATCCAGCGCAAGTTCTCCGTTTTCCCCTTTGATTTTGATCTTATCCTCGCTCATGTCCGTCCCTCACTTGCTCCCTGTATTCTGAGCCGTACGATCCAACCGAAAAGCTGCTTCCATAATCCTGCGCCCGATTGGCACCGCCGACAGCGAACCGAAGCCGCCCTGCTCCACAATAACCGCCACAACAATATTCGGATGCGCGTAAGGACCATACGCCACGAACCAGCCGTGGTCACGTCCCTGCGAGTTTTCCGCTGTCCCCGTCTTGCCCGCAATGTCAACAGGAAATCCTGCGAACACTCCGGCAGCTGTACCGATCTTCGTCACCTCGTGCAGCCCTTCCTGCACGCTGCGGATCACGGACGGGCTTACGTCCAGCTCCGAGAGGAGCTTTGGCTCGAACTCCCGCACCGTATTTCCATTGACATCCACAATACGCTGGACAAGATGCGGCTGAAAGCGTTTACCGTTCGCCGCGATCTCTCCCATGACCATCGCCGCCTGCAGCGGAGTCACGAGATTGAACCCCTGACCGATCGCCGCATCGAACGTCTCCGAAAGATACCATTCACCGTCCTCATAGTTCTCCTGCTTGTACTTTCGGTTCGGCACAAGCCCCTCCGCTTCATACGGCAGATCAATGCCCGTACGCATCCCAAGTCCGAACATACGCGCATAGCGTTCCAACGCATCCACACCGAGACGATTTCCCATTTCGTAGAAATACACGTTGTCCGAATGCGCCATCGCTTCCTGGAAGTTGATCCAGCCAAGAGCCTCGCCGCTCGCGTTCGTTTTCGGAATGATCCAGTGGTGACCGGAGTCGAAGATCTTCTCCTGCGGCGTTACCTTGTGTTCGGCAAGTGCCGCCGTCCCCGTCACGATTTTGAACGTAGAGCCGGGCGGGTACTCTCCCGTGATTGCCTTGTTGTCCATCGGATGAAAAGGATTGTTGTTTAGCGCATTCCAGTTCTGTGTTGAGATCCCACCCGCAAAGAGATTCGGATTGAAGGCGGGACGGCTGACCATCGCCAGTACCTCCCCCGTTTGCGGGTTCATGACCACAGCGGCCGCCGCATTTGCGTGCACAATGGAGAGCTGTGCATCGACGGCCTGCTCCGCAACCTCCTGAATGTGTTTGTCAATCGTCAGAATAAGATCGTTCCCCGGCACAGGCGACTGGCGTCCGAGGATCTGCACGGGCCGCCCCGATACATCCACCTCCACCTGATCGCCGCCGTTGATGCCGCGCACCTCCTTGTCATAGACACGCTCAAGACCAAATTTGCCGATGATGTAGCCGGACTTATAGCCTTCATCCTTACGCCGCTCCAACTCATCCTCATTGATCTCACTCACATAGCCGAATACGTGAGAGGCGTATTCCCCGTAGATATAGTCACGGATCGGCAGAACCTCGATCACAACCCCCGGATATTCGTCCTTCTGCTCCTCAATGATCGTAACAATGTCCGGCAGGACATCGTTTTTGATGCGGATGGGATCAAAGCCGACGTGCGCATCGATCTTCTTTTGAATCTCCTCCACGGGCACATTAATGAGCTTTGAGACACGCGCAATCACCTCGGGGGAGATCGGCTCTGTCAAAGGAAGCAGCGACACCGTAAAGCCGGGACGATTCGTCACGAGGAGCTCTCCGTTACGGTCATAGAATGTCCCGCGCGCCGCCTCCGCAGGAATAATACGGATGCGGTTGCCTTCGGCAAGCCGCGCATAGCGTTCGCCATCATAGACCTGCAAATACCCTGCGCGTCCGATCAACACGGCGATGATGAGCACAATCACCAACATCAGGAATTGTAATCGACCGCTAAAGTCTTCATTTTCGTTCACAATTATACTCCAAAAACCCCCGGCTAATGCTCCGGATCATGAATCCGCCGATCCAGATGGAACGTCGCCCAGTGAATCGGATACGCAAAGATCAGCTGGAACAGGAGCAAAATAAAGAGTACGCGCCCCATATGGAGAAGCGGGTTAAAATGATAGCCAAGCAGATAGACAATCACTGCCGAAATCAGATATTTGGCAAACGTTGCCGCAACCGATGCCGTGATCGGCAAAAAAAACTGCTCCTTGAACACACGATCGGAGAAACGTCCAAAAAAAAGACCGATCAGCGTCAGCGTGAATGCGTGCAGACCGAAAAACGATCCCACACTGAGGTCTTCCAGCAAACCAAGCGCAAAACCGATGAAGCCGCCCCACACGCTGCCGCGCAAAAAAGCGAAGGAAACTGTCGCTAGAAGGAGCAGATCCGGAACAATCCCATAGATCGCAATCAGCGGCAGAAAAGAAAGCTGCAAGACAAAGAGCCCGAGGAAGAACAGAACAAAAAACTTATACTTCTTCACTGCTCCGCCGCCTTTGCCTGTGTTGCAGAAATTTGAGCCGCCGCAGCAGCCCCCGGACTCAGCGGCGCGGGCTGAATCGGAGCTGGCGGAGCCTCGCGGGAAGCCGTGATAATCGCCACATCCTCAAGCCGTTGGAAGTCCACCGCCGTCTCAAGCAGAGCCACCTTCAAAAGCCCCGTATCATCGCTGTGCTGCGCGACAATCGTCCCCACGGGAATCCCCTTGGGATAGATGCCGCCAAAGCCGGATGTCACGATGGTATCGCCGTCCTGCACATCCGCATTGCGCGGGATGTTCACCATCTGCGGCATATACGGATTGTCCATCGTCCCCGTGACAATGCCCGTCACACGTGACTCCGTACGCTGAACGAGCGTCCCGACCGAGGATCGCACATCGAGGATCAGCTGCACCTTTGATGAGAGCGGAGCAACCTCCGTCACGCGTCCCACGAGCCCTTTCCCCGTCACAACGGGCATATTCTCACGCACACCGTCTTTCGATCCGCGATCCACGATAATCGTGCTCGTCCAGAGTGCCGCATCCCGACCGATGACACGCGCAGCAAGGAGATCGAACTGCTGCGCCGATTGTTTGTAGGCAAGAAGCTCACGCAGCCGTACATTCTCCGCCGCATATTCCTCTGCCATCGTATTCTGCTGACGCAGCTGCTCGATCTCGTTTTTGAGCATTTTATTCTGCTCGTGTACCGTAGCAATTTCCCACAGATTTGACGTTACATATTGAACCTGCTGCCCCACATAGGAAAACACCATCTCAAACGGAGCAAGCACCGTTCCCACCGTACTCGTCGACGCAGATGCCTGAAAGCGACCGCGTGCGGCAAAGAAAATAATACAGAAAAGGGCAAGCAGAACGAAAAGCAGTGCCCAGATCTTGCGTCCCGCCTGCCGTGCCCGTCCGATTCGGTCAATCATTGTTTCAATTTCTTCGAGGACATGACGACATTCTTGAGCAGGCCGATATTCTCAAGCGTCCGTCCCGTCCCCTCACCGACACAGGAGAGCGCGTCCTCGGACACAAGCACGGGCATGCCCGTCTCATGCGAGAGGAGTTTGTCCAGATTCAAGAGAAGCGCGCCGCCGCCCGTCATCATGATGCCGTGATCCATGACATCCGCCGCGAGTTCCGGCGGCGTCTTTTCGAG
>CALJPB010000164.1 GCA_937981305.1 uncultured Selenomonas sp. | reverse complement strand
GCGATAGAGCGGAATATCCTCAGACTTTGCCGCCGCATCCGATGCTGCAATCGAGACCGCGAGAATCGCATTCGCGCCGAGCTTGGACTTGTCCTTCGTGCCGTCCACATCGAACATCGCCTGATCGACCGCATAGATGTCACTCGCCTCGATGCCGACGAGTGCAGGGGCAATCTTCGCGTTCACATTCTCGACCGCCTTGGACACGCCCTTGCCGCCGAACTTCGACTTGTCGCCGTCGCGCAGCTCAAGAGCCTCAAACTCACCCGTGGAGGCACCCGAAGGCGAAGCGCCGCGGCCGATCGTACCATCCTCGAGAACGACCTCCGCCTCAACCGTCGGATTGCCGCGCGAGTCAATGATCTCACGACCGATAACCTGAGCGATTCTTAAGTAATCACGCATGAATATTCCTCCTCATCACCAAACAAAGGGAGCATCCCCTCCGAATACGCGAATCAAACGCGCGTATTCTCCTTCTCAATATTATACGTTTTTTCACGCAAAAAAGCAATGCGCGAACCGAACACATTGCCATTTATTAGTGACTTTTCTAAGATTTTTTTCAAGGACACACTCATCGGACATAATTACGAAAAACAGCAAAGTTTATTATTACTACATCTTTTTTTCTATTGTGTGACCTGGGTTACAAAATTTTCAATAATAATATGATATAATACAAATGTCAACGGGGAACAAGAAACGTCCTCCCCGACATTTTCCCCCGTTGGCCATCCCTCTAAAGGAACGTCTCCCTGCGTTCCTCTTGTAAGGCAAATAACCTTACATCCCATTTCTCAAGCCGCAGGTTTTTCCCGACCTGCGCGCATCCCTTTCCAGGAAAAAGAGCCGTTTGGCAATGCCAACGGCTCTTTTTCTGTTCATCCGAGTGCTACATCGAGCATCATCATCAGTGAGAATCCGGCTGCAAATGAGACGACCCCCACATCGGAGTGCTCCCCTTCACTCATCTCCGGAATCAGCTCCTCCACCACGACATAGAGCATCGCGCCCGCCGCAAACGCAAGCGCATAGGGCAGGATCGGCACAATGAGCGCCGTCGCGAGAACCGTGAGTGCGCCGCCGATCGGCTCGACTGCGCCCGAGAGCACGCCGCCGCCGAACGCGCGCCACTTCCCCATCCCCGCCGCACGCAGCGGCATGGAGATGATCGCGCCCTCGGGAAAGTTCTGGATCGCAATCCCGAGTGAGAGCGCGAGCGCGGCACCGAGCGTAATCCCCTCGCTGCCGCTCAGCCAGCCCGCATAGATCGCGCCGACCGCCATCCCCTCGGGAATGTTGTGAAGCGTCACCGCAAGCACGAGCATTGTCGTGCGCGAGAGTCGGCTGTGCGGCCCCTCTGCCTGCTCCGCATTCATGTGCAGATGTGGGATGATATGGTCAAGCGCAAGCAGGAAAAGTGTTCCCGCCCAAAAGCCGACGACCGCAGGGACAAAGGCATACTGCCCCATGTCAGCCGCTCCCTCCATCGCCGGGATCAGCAGGCTCCAGATCGATGCCGCCACCATCACACCCGCAGCAAACCCCGTCAGACCACGCTGCACATTGCGGTTGAGCGCCCCCTTCAGGAAGAAGACGCAGCCGGCACCGAGTGCTGTGCCGATGAACGGTATCATCAAGCCTTGGAAAATATCCAACATAAAATTCACCTCATGCCGAATATTATAGCACGTTCCGTTTTTATCAACAAATAATAATTTTTATCACTATATCTTTCGAGTATGATGATTTTTTCTGCTGTGAACAACCTGTTTATGCGAACGGCTCC
>CALJPB010000163.1 GCA_937981305.1 uncultured Selenomonas sp. | reverse complement strand
TAATCTTCAACCTGTCTGAGTTTTTCTTCTGAAGCTTCTGCCTCATAAGCTGCACAATATATTTTTTCCTTCCCTGAATCTATCATGGAATATATTTCTATTTTACTATTTTCTTCACTTCCACTATTCTGTGATAAAAAATTACTGTCTAAACTGTAAAATGCCTGATAAGCTAGTGCATCCAGTTCATTCACCTGATAAAAGTTTACATTTCTTCCATAAAACATTCCTTTTACTACTGATATTGCTATCCTAACTCCTGTAAAGGAACCTGGACCTATTGAAACTAGAACATTTTCTACATTATCCAGTTTTTCTCCTGTCCATGCAAACAGGCTGTCAATCTGGTCAAGTATAGTTGTAGAATGAGTTCTGGAAACTTCGATTTTAATCTCTCCCAGTAATCTGTTATCTTTATGTAGGGAAATTCCCGCGAGCTTAGTTGTCGTTGTTATTGCAAAAGTCAACATATTCTTTTTCTCCGTTTTTTACACTTAAACGCTCTTGAAGTCTCTCGACCTCTACTTTCATCGACCCGCTCAGCATGGATTTATAAGGCTCACTATTCTTGAACTCTCCCTTGCTGTCAAACAGGTAGAAACCTATGCAGTGCTCTTTTTCACTTTCGTTCTTCAAAACCAAGCCAATCCCATAATCACCATTGTCTTTCTTAGGCTTTTCAAACCAATACTCCGATCTCTTATTTGGTATTCTTTCCAGAGTGTGAACACCTTTCATCTGAGATTCAAATTCTTTGATAAATCTCTCCCAGAGTGCATTTCGTGCAGCGCTGACACGCTGCCAAATGTAGAAGGCGGTATCCATATCGTCATCTGATTTTACAAAATCCATGAGCTGCGATTCCATAGTGTTATCCCATCCTCTTATTGTGTCGATCAACTGCCATATGTTTTTCTGCACCAATGTCTTGCGCTGCACTATCTCCAAGCCAGCACATGCTTCCAGCCACGGAACAATATCATCCTTCCATGAAAGCCTCTTTATTTGAGCCTCGTTCAGGTTCGTTTGCGGCGCGCCCTCCGCACTTCCATTCCCCAGCGTACTCGTCATACTGCTCAAAGATGGTTTGTGTCCATCCTTTGTCAGATAACATATATAGTCGCATTT
The DNA here is from genome assembly GCA_937981305.1 of uncultured Selenomonas sp. Lineage (GTDB taxonomy): Bacteria > Bacillota > Negativicutes > Selenomonadales > Selenomonadaceae > Centipeda. Next base: position 4,052 of record CALJPB010000163.1, on the reverse strand, counting down.
TCCCGTACGGCCTGCAATTTCCATGTAATAGTCCGCCAACTGATGATCTTGATCTCCCGCATTGATTTTCGCCTCGATGGGGATGATTTTTCCATTCATTTCAATGGTAAGGTCGATGCGTCGGCCTTCCTTGGTCACATCCTCACATCGCACGACAGCGTCTTCTGCCCGCATGGCAAGAGCACTTTCCCCTAAGATATCCGCAAGGAATTTTTCAAGGAAAATTGCTCCCGCGTCGTGTCCCCCCTGCGGAGAGAGCAATGCGCCGAGCATCTTGCAAATGTAGACTTCCCGTGTCTCAATTCCCAGGATGAAAAAGATATTGAAGTTTTCTCCACGAGCGCGTTTTTCCGCTTCTTTTGTATGAATATCCTCACATATAGGTTTTACTTCGTCTAAAAAGACAACAGCCTTTTCCACTTTGGTCGATGCCACGACATCTCACCTTCCTATAAACAGCTCCTCCTCGATTACCTAAACCCATCTTCAATAAGCAATGCAAGGAACACCTGCGATCGTCCCCTTGTTTTCTGATTCATCATCTCTCGGATATAAAAGAAGCAGATTATTTGCTCCAATCGTGCGCATTTCTCTCAACTGAGTGACCTTCCTTGCTGTCGTGATGAGGATTACCTGCCCTACATTTTTGTGGGGCTTATATATCTCCTTAAAATTTTCCCAACTTCCGCTTACGTTATCGTATGCATCGATTTTTTCAAAGTGCTGCCTAAGTCTCGATGCCGACACACGCAAAGGCGACAGCGGCGAAAATATCTCATCTCGCCATAAAAATACGCTGTAATCCGACAGCCGAAAATAATCCTCTCTTTTTATGAATCGAACGATAGCATCCAGAATTGGTGCTATCGTCTTTGCATCAGTTTCGCAGTCAATGATAATGACCACGCGATCATGCCCTGTCGTTATCTCGCGCAGGTCTACCGCGCCTTCAATTCTATACGACACGACATAATCGAGCCTGTTTGGCAGTCGCTTCACGAGAGCCATTCTTAACGAACTGTCAAATTTCCCCATTGTACTTCAACTCCGATCCGTGTACACTTTTAGGCAAGAAGCAGTCATTCTCGATCAAATTCATGGCATCTACGTCTTAGCGTAAGAGCATCTTCCAATATCTAGCACACCTCAGAGCAATTCCATATCGTACCGTTCACGCAGAGTATTTACGAGGAGCATGGAATCATCAACGGACAGGTAGGGAACTTTCATAGTTCCTGCATAATAAAATCCCCTGGCATTCAAAAATTTTTTCAACTCACTCGCTGAAAGTGACTTGATTTCACTCTCCTGCCGCAGCTTTGGTGTCAGCAGTTTGACCGACCGATAACGTTCATCCTTCGTCTGATCCTCGAATACAACTGGGGAATCAATGATTCCCGCACCGATGACTCCAGCGCCTTTATGATAGTAAAAGACATAGTCCCCTGGCTGAAAGTGCCGCACTTCATCAGCCGCTTCACCATAAGCGCTGATTTTGGACTTGTCGAACATATCCCAGACGGCAGCCTCGTCGTACGATTTATTGGTGTCAAACAGAACTCCTTTCTTGTTCTTTGGATTGACAGAGGCATCATACGGCTTTGCAAAAAACTCAAAGTACTGTTCCTCTCCGATCTTGTAGATACGGTAGGGCAAAAAATCAATATCAAGCCCGGCTGCTCTCCAATAATTGACAGCTCCAATCATCGTATCATCAGAGGTACTCCCCACAATTACCAACTTCTGATGCTGATTGAACTCCACATCACTTAATGAATCCGTCAGAGCAAAAACAGATTGATGCGCTTCGGACAGTGCTGTATCCGATTTGCTGTACTGGCGATATAGGTGATCGAGCTCCACATAGCCATATCGCCCAAATTTCTGCGCGTAGCGCATGAGCTGCAAGGCGGTATCGCCGCCCACCCTCCCTCGCCTCAGTTCGAACAGAACCATATTTCCATATTGATCCAGAGCCATAATGTCGGGTTCTTCCTGATAATGACGTTTCTGAAAAATGGGCATCAGAAGTCCGCCCGCCGTATACAATTCGCTCATATAGGTCACAAGCAGTTCCTCAAGATCTTTTTCCTTGTCACTAATATCTGCACAACTGTAATACTCCAACGGATGCAGAACATTCCTCCCTCCCACGTCTGGCTGCATCTCTTTGCTATAACGGTACAACATATCAATCAAATCCTTTCCAGTGCGCATGAAAATCCAGAGGTCAGTATATGCAGACCGATTGGCTGAGTTTCTATAAGAGCGCATACTATGTCCACAACGTGAATATTTGTGTATGCAACTTACCGATAAAAACTTGCCATACAATCAACAACCTCACGAATCTCATCCCGCAGACTTTCTGGCTCTAAAACCTCTACATATTCCCCGTACTGTAACGCCCAGTATCTCATCGCATGTTTGTTGCAGGCAACGGAAACGATGAGTTTATCCGCCTCCTCTTGAACAATGCGAAATTTCTTACCGAACCAGTCGATCAGTGCTCCTATCATGTGCTCAGAGACGCGCATCTTCACTTGCACGCTCGGACCGCTGAACATATAGATGTGTTCTTCCATGTGCTTTGGCAGACTGTAGCCTTGGACAAAATCTTCCATTTGATCCATCGGCTTGACCTTCTCATCGAGCATCTCCAGCTTCGTCATATAATCTAGGCGATAGTGAGAAAGTCGATTGCTTGTGTCGTAACTGCAGAGCAAATAATATCTGCCCTGATTTGCCACCATCTGATACGGGTTCACGATGTACGGGGTCTTTCCGTCTGGGATGTAGCTGGAAGTCTTTGCCGTAGCTATTGTAAGTAAAGCGAACCTTCCGCTCCTGTTCGATGGCATCGTTCAGCACATCCAAATTCAGCAGAACTTGCTTGTTGTCTGAGTGTATGAGTTTCGGCAGATGACAGACGTGCTTCACTTTGGCGCGGAAGTATTTGTTGCCAAGCCCTGTCAGCTTCTTGATCAGTCGTTCAACCTCTTCGCCGGAAAGAGTACGGGAAAAAAGGACGCTGTCGATCAGCATTCTCAGTTCTGCATTGTCAAATAGGCGCGATTTAAGGAAGATACCGCCACGCATGGAAATATCATACCCCATATTCTTAAGGAGCATAAGATTATTCTTGACCGTCTGCCGCGTACATGGAACGCCATAGTTTTTTTCCAGCAAATCCACGATTTTCTGTTGCGTCAAGCGGTGGTCGCTGTCCGTATATTGCTCCAAGACCTCCAAAATCATCATATTTAGAACCTTCTTGTCCTGCAGTGCATAAAGATACATATTATGCTCACCTCCTGAAAATGTAGTGCCTTTCAATCCGGTATGCGTCGATTCCTGTTATTTTTGTCGGGCAAGTTTTTCTGCTAGTCGAGGAAAAGTCCATCCAGTTCGGCAACTTTGGCATGGATGTCAAAACCGCATTCGCCCTCCTTGTAAAGCAAAGTAGAATACTCCGGCCATTCGCCCCCCATCTGCTTGCCTCGAATATACAATGCGCGTGCCTTCTTCACATCAAACGCTTTGGGGGGAAGATGACCTTCCTGAACCACCATTCCGTCCATAATCACAGGATCCCCGCTGATGTCGAGCATGGGACTGGCACTCTTATCCGGCTCATCATCGTACATATTATACAGCTCAAATGCCCCCTCATAGCTGTTCCTTTCAACCTCGGAGTGCGCCTCGTTTCGCACAAAATAGCGGGTAATCGTGCGGATGCCATAGCCTTCAATGGAGTCGAGCTTGATCCGATCCTCTCCAAACCGGATAAATGAATGTTCTTTTCTGTTCATCGTGATTTCTCCCTTCATAAAGTAGAAAACCAAGGACGGTATATCTCAGTCCCACAAGTCGCGAAATATTTGGCAAAGAAATCAGTGCTGTGCTACAATTGTTTGATAATTGCATTATAGCATATTCGATGTTAAAAATTTTTACCTTTTGGAGATTTTCAAAAACATTTCCGATGTTCCCAATTCCTATACGCTCACGTCCGCTCCATCCTGAACAATACCGTCCCCCCCATGTCCATG
>CALJPB010000162.1 GCA_937981305.1 uncultured Selenomonas sp. | reverse complement strand
CATTTCGGCTTTCCAGTTGGGGAGCAAATAGACACCTTCTTTCATTTCGGAATACCGTATCACAACCATATAATAATGCGGTATTCCGAAATAGTCAACAGTGGTTTTGAAAACATTTCGGAATACCGTATTTTTTTATTTACCTAGTCCCGTAAATATAGTATAATGAGCGTAGATTTTAGGAGGTATCTGTTATGAGCATCTCTGACAGGATAAAAATCGCTTTAGATATACGCGGTCTTCAAATGAAGGATTTGGCGATAAAGGCGGGCATTCCTTTTTCTACGCTGTCAGACATTATGTCAGGAAAGCGGAAGAAGTTGGATATCCAAAAAGCTCGTGATATTAGTAAAGCACTCAACTGCTCTCTAGATTATCTTGTAGGGGAAGATTGTCACTACCAAGATGATATTGATACTGGCCATTTTTATTCAAGTGCGCTGAAGTATGAGCGTGAAAGATGTAATTTTTCTCTTGAGGATCTTTCTTCTGAAACAAAAATTCCTGCAAGTCTTCTTGAGGCCTATGAAGAAGGACTAACTCCCATCAGTGAATTTCTCTTAAAAGAGATTTGTGATGTTTACGGAAAGTCCATCAATCAATTTTTATTCGATAATGACATCTATGACGAGGAAGTTCCCGAAATATTTGACGGAGACGTAGACCGCTATGAGGCTTTCAAAAAAGCACGCGATGAAGACGGCTTGCGCGACACCTATGCAATGCAATCCCCCGCCCCCGCATACGACGATCTGCCCGCAAACGTCTTCCCCATTCAGACAAAGAAAGTCCCCCTCCTCGGTACGATTGCCGCAGGGGTTCCCATATACGCCGATGAGAACTTTGACGGATACCGCGAGTGCACGGAGGACATTGACGCTGATTTCTGCCTGAAGATCCAGGGGGACAGTATGATCGGCGCACGTATCAATGACGGTGACATCGTTTTCATCAAGAAGCAGCCCGATGTAGACAACGGAGAGATCGCCGCCGTCCTGATCGAGGATGAGGCAACGCTAAAGCGGGTCTACAAGGAGAAAGGTTCTCTTATATTGCAAGCTGAGAATCCGAAGTACGCCCCCATCGTCTGTACGGCAGAAAGCTATGTCGAATGCCGCATCATGGGCAAGGCAGTCGCCTTTCAGAGCGATATTGTGTAGCATAAAAAACCGCCCGCGATGTTGGCGCATCACGAGCGGGATAACAGAATCAGCGTTTCAACTGATTCACCAGTTTTTGTTTTTCAACGATTTCTTTTACATTGGCGCGTTTTCCATAAACAAAGGTGCCTACTAAGGCGGCAATTCCCATAAACATTGCCCCAAGACCTTCAAGAGAATGCCCCGTTATAACGATCCATGCGCCAGCGCCTATTGACGCAAGCCCCAACAAAAAGCCACAAATAATCCCTGCCAGACTGTTTATAGATTGCGACTTAATAACACGTCGTTCTATATCTTGACGATGCCCCGCTTGGTTTTCTGCCATCGTAATAATACGGTCGGCAGCACCAGGGCATATATCTTCATAGTCTGCCAAATGAGTAGGAGGCGGCAACGGTCCTTGATAATGCTCTGCATAGGTTAAACTTTGATTCGTTGGTACGACAGCATCTTGCTTTTTCTTTTTTTTACCGCCCATATTCCACGCTCATTGCCTTACGCAGATCATTCCCCACAACGCGCCAATCATGTGCCAAAGCATTACGATCGGCTTCTTCTGCCGTAGAGGATTCATTGTAGGTGTTCAGCGTTGCACCCATATCAAAAACGGATGCCACGCCTTGTAAAAATCCAATCTTGGAAAACAACAGGCTAACATGTTCCTTTTCCATAAAGCAACACCTCCTAAATTGATTATAGCACAATTTGTCAATGTCACAATTTCTCTATTTACTTCTATTGCGTTCTATTTGTATCCATGAGGTTAAAAACCGCCCTCCGTGCGCCAACACAGAGGACGGAGTGAGCAAGCAATCCCGAAGGGATATACCTACCACAGACAAGGAAAAGTATATCACACTTCCGGCTTGTTTGCTATCCCCTACAATCCCGGAGGTGTTTTATTATGGCAAAAAAGGCAACGATCCGCACGAGGAGACGCGGCAGCACCTACTCCTACTCCTTTGACGCGGGCAAGAACCCGACGACAGGCAAACGCCGCGCCATCGAGAAGGGCGGCTATGCGACGGAGCAGGAAGCGTATGACGCGGGTGTCGCCGCATACGCAGACTGGAAATCCGGCAACATCGGCATCACAAGCGAGCGGATCAAACTCCGCGACTACCTCGCCGCATGGCTTGAGAATGTTATGCGCCCGAATGTGACACGCGGAACCTATCACAACTATAGCTCTGTGATCCGCGTGCGGATCATCCCGATTCTCGGCGATCTCTATGTGCAGGATATCCGCCCGCGCGATGTCGATGCCTGGATGAAACGGCTTGCCGAACGCGGGCTTTCCAAAAGATCACTTTCTCTTTCCAAGTCTATTTTATCCCTTGCGCTCAAATACGCGGTCTATCCTGCGGAGCTCATCCCCAGCAACCCGTGCACCGATATCCGTATCCCCCGATCGGCACCTGCAAAAATTGTAGAACGTACCATCATCACGGGGGAACAGTTCCACGCGCTCATGAAAAGATTTCCGCGTGGGCACAAATATCACATTCCACTGATCCTCGCCTATCACACAGGCGCACGCATCGGTGAGGT
>CALJPB010000161.1 GCA_937981305.1 uncultured Selenomonas sp. | reverse complement strand
CTCCGCCGCACCGAAGGGTACGCTCGTCAACTCCGTCGGTGCGGGCGACTCGATGGTTGCGGGCTTCCTCGCGGGCTTCATGGAGTCGGACGGCAGCTATGAGCGTGCCTTCTACATGGGTGTTGCGACCGGCTCCGCCTCCGCATTCTCGCCGAACCTCGCCACGCGGGAGGAGGCACTTGCGCTGCTGAAAACTATCGTCTAATTTGAAAAAGGAGGGGTTTTCCCTTGCATATCAACGATCTTCTGAAACCTGAGAGCATCGCCCTCGGCGTTTCCGCCCCCGCCTCGAAGGAGGCTGCAATCCGCCTCCTCGCCGACTACATGGAGAAGGGCGGCAACCTCAGCGACAAAGAACAGTACGTCAAGGACGTACTCGCCCGCGAGGAGAGCGGCACCACGGGGCTCGGCGACGGCATCGCAACGCCGCACGCCAAGAGCGACGGTGTAAAATCTGCGGGACTTGCCGCGATGACCGTCCCCTCCGGCATGGACTTTGCCGCCATGGACGGCAACCCGAGCCGCCTCTTCTTCATGATCGCCGCACCGAACGGCGCGAACGACGAACACCTCGCCATCCTCTCGAAGCTCGCAACCATGATTATGGATCCCGACTTCAAGGAGGCGCTCATCACCGCCAAGACCGTCGAGGAGTTCCGCCAACTCATCGACGACAAGGAAAATGACCGCTTTGTCGCCCCGAGCACAGGCACGGCATCCGAGGAGGCAAAACCGACTGCCGACCACATCCAGATCCTCGCCGTCACCGCCTGTCCCACAGGGATCGCACACACCTTTATGGCGGCGGAGAGTATCGAGCAGCACGCGAAGAAGCGCGGTCTCACCGTCAAGGTCGAGACGAACGGCTCGGCGGGCATCAAGAACGCACTCACCCCCGAGGAGATTGCCGCCGCCGACGGCATCATCGTCGCAGCGGACAAGAACGTCGCCATGTCCCGCTTTGACGGCCGCCGTGTCGTCATCACAAAGGTCGCGGACGGCATCAACAAGGCGGACGAGCTCATCGACCGCGCCCTCTCGGGCAGTGCGCCCGTCTACCGCGCGAGCGGCGCGGACGAGGTGGAGAGCGCGGACGGCGGCACGGACGAGAGCCTTGCCCGCCAGATCTACAAACACCTCATGAACGGTGTCTCGCATATGCTGCCCTTCGTCGTCGGCGGCGGTATTCTCATTGCCCTTGCCTTCCTCTTTGACGACTACAGCATCGATCCGTCCAAGTTTGGCTCAAACACCCCGCTTGCCCGGTTCTTCATGCAGGTCGGCGGCGCCTCGTTCGGCTTCATGCTCCCCGTCCTCGCGGGCTTCATCGGTATGTCCATCGCCGACCGCCCGGGTCTTGCCGTCGGCTTCGTCGGCGGTTCGCTCGCGGGCGCAACGGGCACGGGCTTTCTCGGCGCACTCCTCGCGGGCTTCGTCGGCGGCTACGCCGTCAACTTTCTCAAGAAGGTATTCGCGGGACTGCCCGCCTCCCTCGACGGCATCAAGCCCATCCTGCTCTACCCGTTCTTCGGCATCCTCATCATGGGGCTCATCTCGCTCTACATCATCGCCCCGCCCGTCTCCGCCATCAACAACTGGATGATCGCGACGCTCGGCGGCATGGATCCCTCGGCACGCATCTTCATGGGGCTGATCGTCGGCGGCATGATGGCGGTCGACATGGGCGGCCCGATCAACAAGGCGGCGTACGTCACGGGCACGGGACTCCTCGCCTCGGGTGAGTATCACGTCATGGCGGCGGTCATGGCGGGCGGCATGGTACCGCCGCTGGCGATTGCCCTTGCGACCACACTCTTTAAGAACCGCTTCACCGAGAGCCAGCGCAAGGCGGGCATCACGAACTATGTCATGGGACTCTCCTTCATCACCGAGGGCGCAATCCCGTTCGCGGCATCCGATCCCGTGCGCGTCATCCCATCGATGGTTGTCGGCTCTGCACTCGCCGGCGCACTCACCATGCTCTTTGACTGCACCCTGCGCGCACCGCATGGCGGCATCTTCGTCGTCCCGACCATCGGCAACCCGCTCATGTACCTCGTGAGCATCCTCATCGGTGCCATCGTCGGTGCCATCATCCTCTCCCTGCTCAAGAAACCGATCAAGGAGTAAAAGAAACACAGCATAACGGCATAGCAAAATCCCGTCCTGCCAATCACGGCAAGACGGGATTTCCATTTGTTCGTATTTTGACGAAATGCGCCAAGATATGCTGATTACACCTTAAACCTGCCGACGAGCGTGTCAAGCTCCCCCGCAAGTCCTTTGAGGTGCTCAGCGGTCGCGGCGAACGCCTCGAGAGAGGCGGTCTCCTCCTCGATGGCGGCGGCGGAGTCCTCGGTCAGTCCCGCAATCTCCCGCGATGTCCTTGCGACGCTCTCCGCTGCTGCAGCAGCCGCCTGTGCACAGGCGCGCGCGGCTTCGAGCGAGGCAAAGAGGGTGCTGCGGTTGCCCGCATCTTCCTTCATGCGCTCCTGTATCTCGGCCAGATGTTTCGAAATACCATTCACGCTCACCGCGATCATTTGGATATTCTCATCCTGCTCGCTCGTGTGTGCCGCCACATTCGTAATGGCAACGGCATTGCACTCGACCGCCTTGCTGTTCTCGACGCTCGCCTGCCAGACCGCATCCGACAGTCCCGAGACCTCAGCGGAGCACTCCTTTGCACGCTGCATGATCCGACGCAAATCACTGACAAAGCTGTTGAACGAGTGCACAATGCGCCCGATCTCATCATCGCGGGCGGCACGAAGCTGCTGCGTGAGATCCGCCTCCTTGCCCGCGACCTCGCGGAACGATGCCGTAAGCATGGCAAGCGGTATGAGGATTTGCGTGATGATGAGATAGGTCGCTACCCCTACAATCAGAACGGAGAGTATAATCACGGCGATTTCGATCTTTTTCGAGGCGGCGATCTTTGCCTGACTTGCCTCGTCGTATGCCATGACGAGCTTGTCCACCTCGGTCACATAGCTGACAACCTCGGCGGCGACCACGGCGTTCGTCTCGTATTTCTCCTCCGGCCCCACAGCACCCGCGACGGCGAATACATCTGTACGATACTCCTCCCAGAGGGGCTGCAGCGTGCGAAGCTGTTCCTTGATCGCCGCATCCGAGGCCGGTCCAAGATTCAGTTCTGCATCCCCTCGGCGCAGCCCCGCGAGAATGCGATCGTATCGTTCAATCTGCGCGAGCATCGTCCGCCGGAGATCCGCTGCCTGCTCCGCATCCGCGGAGACAAGCCGTGCCGAGAGCCACGCGAGCTGATACGCACGCATCCGCAGAGAACCGGACGCATTGACGGCAGGCGAATCGCCTTCCAATTTCTCAAATGTATAAAAATTCAGTGCAACAAGTCCGACAATAAGGGCAAAGAGTACGAGCAGAATCGCACGCAGCTTGTTTCGAATCATCATCTCTTCTTCTCCCAACATTTCTCAGTTTTTTCGATTATAACATAAAAACTTATTTAAAAAATGAGCACGAGAAAAAAATAACATAAAAAAATACTGCACGGAAGAAAAATTTCCATGCAGCACTGTTTTCTGTTCTTCTCACACCTTAAATCTTCCGACAAGCCCGTCGAGTTTCGTGGAGAGATCCGAGAGCCGTGTGGCAGCGGTGACGACCTGTTCCATCGTCGCACTCTGCTCCTCAATGGCGGCAGCGGAGGATTCGGAGAGTCCCGCGATCTGCTTTGCCGCCTGTGCGACGCTGCCCGACGTGCCGGCAACACTCTGTGCCCCCGCCGATGCCGCCTTGTTCAGGCGCACGATCTCGGCAGCTGCCGAACGACTCTCCTCCGAACTTTCGGCGATGGCGTTCAGCGAGGACTGCACCTCCTCGACCGCCTCGGTGATCTTTGCGAGTTCGCTGACCAGTTCCTGATTCGCGCCGCGCGTCTCGTGCACCTGCTGGCGAATCCCGGTCATCTTTGCTGTGACATCGTCCGCCGCGAGACTGGAACTCTCCGCGAGCTTGCGCACCTCCTCGGCGACGACGGAGAAGCCGCGCCCGCTCTCGCCTGCACGAGCAGCCTCAATTGCCGCATTGAGCGCGAGGAGGTTGGTCTGCCCCGAGATCCCCTTGATGAGGTCGATGATCTGATTGATATCCTCTGCGTACTGCGTGAGTGTCTGTACGTTTCGATCCATGGTCATGACGATATCGCGCAGGACATCGGTCTGCGCCGCAACACGCGCCGCACCGTCACGCCCCTCTGCCGCCTTGCCCTCGGAGGCTGCCGAGAGCGCGGCGGAGCGTTCGGCGGACGTGAGCATCTGTGTCATGTCCGCTGCAATCCGCGTCATGCTGTCCGCGAGGATCTGCATATCGCTGTTCTGATCGTTCGCCTGTCCCGCGACGCTCGTTACAGAGCCCGCGACCTGCTCCACCGCCTGACTGCTCTCGCCGCTCGCCCGTGAGAGTGCGCCGGAGAGCTGTGCGACCTCTGCTGCACTCTCCTGTGCGCCGCGCATGATGGTGCGCAGTTTCCCGATGAAGGTATTGAAATAGAGAACAATGCGCCCGATCTCATCGTCGCGCTCGGCGTGGAGCTGCCGCGTAAGATCCCCCTCACCCTCAGCAATACCGTGGAAGGAGTCGGTCAGCTCTGCGAGCGGGCGCAGAATCTGTGTAAGGATCAGCCAGAGTGCGCCGCCCACCACGAATATGGCGAGAAGAATCACGCCGAGCTGGATGTCCTTGGAGGTTTCGATCTTTGTCTGGCTTGCGGCATCGTAGGCGACCACCAGCTTGTTGACCTCCGCCACAAAGGGCGCGACCTCTTTCGCCACCTTTGCCTCTGCGGCGTGGCGCGTCTCCACATCCGCTCCCTCGGCAACGGTGCGTATATCGGTGCGGTACGCTTCCCACAGCGGCTTCACGACCCCAAGCTGACGCTGCACCGCCTCATCCGTTGGAGCCGTCAGTCCCATCGCGGCATCGCCCTGCTCCAGTCCCGAAAGAATCCGATCATAGTCCGCGAGATCCTTCTGCATCGCCGTGCGCAGCGTCTGTGCATCACTCTCATCCGCCGCAGCAATCCGTGCCGCCTGCCACGAGAGCTGATAGGCACGCATCCGCAGCGACCCCGAAGCGTTGACCGCAGGAGCGTCCCCCTTCAGTTCGTTGAAGGTGAAAAAATTCATTCCGACGAGCCCCACGATGAACACAAAGAGCAGTATCAGAACGCCCTGCAGCTTCGCCCGTATACTCATAACAGTCCCCCCTGTTGCACCGCACGGCAGTGTCCTGCGCGGCACGTTCCAAAATACCGGAATCACGGATAAAACAGCCCTCAGATTGACGTATTTTTTTGTCGACACGCTGCGGACAAAAAGATGCGTCAAGATGGCGGTGCTGCGTCGATCCATGCTTTCGATACATTTCCTCGGAATAATTATAACACATACCACGATGTATTTGGATAAAAATTATGTATGATTGTCTTAGAAAATCCCTAACAAAAGTCCTATTTTAAACAACAAAAGACCACCAACAGTTTTCCGTCGGTGGTCTTTTATGCATCTCAAAGCTGTACAAGTTCGCGCAGACGCGCGAGATCAATGTAGGTCTCCGTCTTCGGATTCCTCTTCAAATATCCTTGATGCTCGTCGGATGCCGCCTGAAATGATGTCAGCCGTTCCATCGTCGCGTGCAGGATGCGCCGCGCCGCCGCACTGCTGTTCGGGTCGTTGAGCGTCAGGTGCTCGCCCGTCGCGGGACAGCGTCCCTTCCCCGCGAGGAAGATGAGATAGAGCTGGATCTGCGGCTCATCCTCCGCGCTCTCGTAGAAGACACCCGCGCGGTACATCGCGCCGCGCACATAGCCCTGCCCGTCGATGCTGTAGGGCGTGACGACGGCGAAGTGCAGGTCGAGGAGCTGCGAAATGTCGATCTTCTTCGGATCGTAGCAGATCTCAACGCCCATGCGCCCGCCCGCCGCGCCCGTTACCACATCCTCATGACGGGCATTGGGCGCGGCGTTGATGTAGCCCGTACGAACGCTCGCGATGCCGCGCCGCCCTGTAAAGACCTCCTCGAGCTCGTACATATCCGCGCCCGAGAGGCAGATGCGTTTGTGCAATCTAAGTCCCCCTTCCACCACGCTGCGCGCGGTCCCCCTCCCCCGTAGCGGTCAACGTCAACCAATCACACATCGCTAACGCTCGTGTTCTTGGGACGTTTTCCCATACGACCTGTTACCCGATCAGCTGTGCCCTTCGGGCTTGCTTCTCGGACAGGTCAGCAAACGGGGGAGGCTGTTCTCAATTCGTAAAGAGGTCGACCTGCCGCCCTGCTGCACGGTGTAGGTCGAACACGCTGAGCAGCTCGGCGACCGCCTGCGTCGGCGAGATACCGCCCGAGAGGATCGCCTCCTTCACCTCGGGCATCCGTCCGCGCACAACGGCATCGTCGAAGAACAGGTTGTGCAGATGCTCGTCGATCATGCTGTTCATCCAGTCGAGCAGCTGACCGTCGCGCCGTTTCTTCCACACGCCGCTCTCCGTTGTCACATCGCGGAAGATGCGAATGACCTCCCAGAGTTCGGCAAGCCCCGTCTTCTCGACGGCGGAGGCGAGGTAGGCGTGCGTCTCCCAGCCCGGCGTCGCGGGACGGATGAATTCGATCATGCGCTCGTACTGCCCGCGTGCAACCTTTGCCTTGAGCAGGTTGTCGCCGTCCGCCTTGTTGATGACGATCGCATCGGCGAGCTCCATGATGCCCTTCTTGATGCCCTGCAACTCGTCGCCCGCGCCCGTCAGCACGACGAGCAGGAAGAAGTCGACCATCGAGCGCACCGTCGTCTCGGACTGTCCGACACCGACCGTCTCGATGATGATGACATCGTAGCCCGCCGCCTCGCAGAGCAGCATCGTCTCGCGGCTCTTGCGTGCGACGCCGCCGAGCGTCCCGCCGGCAGGCGACGGGCGGATGAATGCCTCGGGGCGGCGCGAGAGCGTGCCCATGCGCGTCTTGTCGCCGAGGATCGAGCCCTTCGTCACGGAACTCGTCGGATCAACGGTGAGAACGGCAACGCGATGCCCCGCATCGCAGAGCATATTGCCGAACGCCTCGATCATCGTGGACTTACCCGCGCCGGGAACACCTGTGATGCCGATGCGCAGGGCGTTTCCCGTCCTTGGCAGGAGCCGCTGCAATACCCGCTGTGCGAGCTTAAAATGCTTGCTGCTGTTGCTCTCGATGAGTGTGATCGCACGCGAGAGTGTCATGCGGTCGCCGCGCTCCACGCCCTCTACATAGTCGTCCTCATTCATAACGAGTTTGCGGCGCGGCATTCCCGTACCGTTCAGCAGCCTCGGATTGATATTGCCAACGGTCAGATCCTTGATGCCCTCGATGCCGCCCATCACGCTTGTCGTGAACTTGCAGTCCGCATCCTCGGGTACCCAGTCGGGCCGTTCTGTGGTATATTTTTCGCTCATAAAGCCTCCTTTCGTGATATGGCAAAACGCCGCCCTCATGCAGAGAGCGGCGCCGCTATTTGCCTTATCCTGCAGCTTCTTCCTTCGCGCGTGCGATGAGAAGGGTCAGGAGCTTGATGCCCGCCTCGGGGATGTTCGTGCCCGGTGCGAAGATCGCGACCGCGCCGTGCTCGTAGAGGTTGTCATAGTCCTGCACGGGGATAACGCCGCCGATGCAGACCATGATGTCGTCACGTCCGAGCTTCTTCAGCTCATCGACGAGCTGCGGCAGGAGCGTGTTGTGCCCCGCTGCGAGCGAGCTGAACCCGACCATGTGCACGTCGTTGTCGACGGCATCCTGCGCCGTCTCGGCAGGAGTCTGGAAGAGCGGACCCACGTCGACGTCCCAGCCCATGTCGGCGAAGGAGGACGCGATGACCTTCTGTCCGCGGTCGTGTCCGTCCTGTCCCATCTTCGCGACGAAGATACGCGGACGGCGACCCGTCAGCTCCTCGAACTCGTCCGCCATCTCGCGGGCGCGGTCGAGCTCGGTCTTGTCCGTGAACTCGGAGGAGTAGACACCGGAAATGGTGTGGATCACCGCCTGGAAACGACCGGAGACCTTTTCCACCGCATCGGAGATCTCACCGAGCGAGGCGCGGGCGCGTGCCGCATCGACCGCCGCTTCGAGCAGGTTGCCGTTGTCGCGCGTCTCTGCCGCCTTGGTAATTCCTTCGAGGCAGCGGCGCACATCGTCCGCATTGCGCTCTGCACGCAGCTTCTCGAGACGCTCGACCTGTGCCTGACGCACCGCCGTGTTGTCGATCGCGAGGATCTGCAGCGGATCTTCCTTTTCGAGGCGGTACTTGTTCACGCCGACGATACTCTCGATGCCGGAGTCGATCTGCGCCTGACGGCGTGCCGCCGCCTCCTCGATGCGCATCTTCGGGAGCCCCGTCGAGATCGCCTTTGCCATGCCGCCGAGAGCCTCGACCTCCTGGATATGCGCCCATGCGCGGCGGATGATCTCGTTCGTGAGCGCCTCGACGTAGTACGAGCCGCCCCACGGGTCGATGATCTTGCACACGCTCGTCTCGTCCTGGATGTAGAGCTGCGTGTTACGCGCAATACGCGCCGAGAAGTCCGTCGGCAGTGCGATTGCCTCGTCGAGTGCGTTCGTGTGGAGGGACTGCGTGTGGCCGAGTGCCGCGCCCATCGCCTCCATCGCCGTGCGGGCGATGTTGTTGAACGGATCCTGCGCGGTCAGCGACCAACCCGAGGTCTGGCTGTGCGTACGGAGCGCCATCGACTTGTCGTTCTTCGCGCCGAACGACTTGACGATCTTCGCCCAGAGGACACGCGCCGCACGCATCTTTGCGATCTCCATGAAGTAGTTCTTGCCGATTGCCCAGAAGAACGAGAGACGCTTTGCAAAGTCGTCGACGGCGAGTCCCGCCTTGATGCCCGTGCGGATGTACTCAAGGCCGTCCGCGAGCGTGTAGCCCAGCTCGATGTCCGCAGGTGCGCCCGCCTCCTGCATATGGTAGCCGGAGATGGAGATGCTGTTGAACTTCGGCATATACTTCGTCGTGTACTCGAAGATGTCGCCGATGATGCGCATGGACATCTCCGGCGGGTAGATGTACGTGTTACGAACCATGAACTCCTTCAGAATATCGTTCTGGATCGTCCCCGCCATGATCTTCTTGTCAACGCCCTGCTCCTCGCCCGAGACAATGAAGAAGGCGAGGATCGGCAGAACGGCGCCGTTCATCGTCATGGAGACGGACATCTGATCGAGCGGGATGCCCGAGAACAGGATGTTCATGTCCAGCATGGAGCAGACGGAAACGCCCGCCTTGCCCACGTCGCCGACGACGCGCGGGTTGTCCGCATCATAGCCGCGATGGGTCGGGAGGTCGAACGCGATGGAAAGACCTTTCTGCCCTGCGGCGAGGTTGCGACGGTAGAATGCGTTTGACTCCTCTGCCGTCGAGAAGCCTGCGTACTGGCGCACCGTCCACGGACGGAACACGTACATCGTGGAGTACGGGCCTCTGAGGCACGGCGGGATGCCGCTCGCAAAGTCGAGGTGGTTCATGTGCGCGTATACATCGTGATCATAGAACGGTTTCACGGGCACACGCTCCATCGTCTTGTGCGTGAGCGCCTCAAACGTCCGCCCCGTCGCCCCCTCGAAGAGGGCGCGCCACTCCTTGGAGTCTGCGGACGGGCTTTCGCCGAGGCTCATCCCCGTGAAATCCGGGTTCGTAAAGCCTGCCATTACGCAATCATCCCTTTCTTTTTCTGAAGGCTCTCAAGCACCTCATAGCAGTTCGCACGGACGGAGATGTATTCGTCAATGCCCGCTTCCTTGTACGTTTCAAGCAGATCTTTCGGCGCAGCGCCCGCGAGGAACACGCGCGCATTCGGCAGCACCTCGTGGAGCTTCGGCGCGAGTGCGGGGACGATCTCGGGGTAGGTCGCATCCGTGGAGCAGATGACGACCGCATCCGCACCGCTCGCACGTGCCGCATCCGCCGCCTCCTCGACGGTCTTGAACCCGTCGTTCGTCAGCACCTCGAACGCACCGACCTGCAAAAAGCCCGTGGTAAAGTCCGCGCGCGCCTTGTGCTGCGGGATCGGCCCCATGTTCGCGAGGAAGATCTTCACGTTGTCGTTCTTCTCCGCCTTGTAGTCCT
>CALJPB010000160.1 GCA_937981305.1 uncultured Selenomonas sp. | reverse complement strand
TGCATAAAATATATGAAAAGACGCTGCCTATCTAGTACACGGGCAGCGTCTTTTATGGTACAATAAATCTATATGTTATGTATGTTGCGATATTGTATGCGATGATGTATTGATACAGAAAGGATGGATTGCTATGAAGATCCTCATCACGGGTGCAACGGGGCAGCTGGGACACGACTGCGTGAAGGAGTGCAGAGCGCGCGGACACGAGGTACACGGCGTTTCCTCGAAGCTCTTCCCGCTGTCCGACGAGGCCGTCATGCGTGCCGTCCTCGAGGCGACAGAGCCCGATGCCATTCTCCATGCGGCAGCATATACTGCCGTAGACAAGGCAGAGGACGAGCCGAGTCTGTGTCACAAGGTCAATGCGGCGGGCACGGAGATCCTCGCACGTCTTGCCCGCGAACACGATGCGAAGATGCTCTATGTCAGCACGGACTACGTCTTTCCCGGTACGGGCGACACCCCGCACGAGACGAACGCGCTCACCGCGCCGCACAACGTCTACGGTGCGTCGAAGCTCGCGGGGGAGGAGGCGGTACAGCAGCACCTTGACAAATACTTCATCGTGCGTATCTCGTGGGTCTTCGGCATCAACGGCAGCAACTTCGTCAAGACCATGCTCGAGCTTGCCAAGACGCACAAGAGTCTCTCCATCGTCGCCGATCAGATCGGCTCGCCTACCTATACGCGCGATCTCGCCCCGCTGCTCGCAGATATGCTCGAATCGGAGAAGTACGGCATCTACCATGCGACGAACGAGGGGTACTGCTCGTGGGCAAAATTCGCCGCCGAGATCTTCCGTCAGGCGGGCTTGGACGTGAACGTCACCTCCGTCCCCTCGCATATGTACCCGGCGAAGGCGACGCGCCCGAAGAACTCGCGCCTGAGCAAAAAATCCCTCGACGATGCGGGCTTTTCCCGCCTGCCGACATGGCAGGATGCCGTGGGGAGATTTTTGGAGGAACTGGGAGCGGAAAGAGAATCGGGGGAAGCATGATCCCCCTCGCCGCATTGTATACCCCAACAGACCAGTGACAAATATGCCCCATTCTGCTATAATGGGGCATATTTTTATCCATCAAAGGAGGAATTCACTTGCTCAGCAACATCAGCCGCAAGTACCGCGAGACGGCACTCATCAAGCTCATCGCGGTCGGACTCATCATCGGTATCCTCATCGCGCTCTATGCGCCCGCACTCATCCCGGTCGTCGCTGTGCTCGGCGATGTCTTCGTCCGCGCACTGAAGGGTGTCGCGCCGATCCTCGTCTTCGTCCTCGTCATGAACGCAATGGCGCAGCGTACGGTCGGCTCGGGCGCGGCACTGAAGCCCATCGTGCGGCTCTACGTCGTCGCGACCTTCCTCGCGTCCGTCGTCGCCGTCGGGTTCTCGTTCGCCTTCCCCTCGACGCTGCACCTCGCCGTGGCGGATACGAGTGTCGCGCCGCCGAGCGGGATCATCGAGGTCGTCCACAACCTCATCATGAACGTCGTGGACAACCCGCTCCACGCAATCGCGAGCGCGAACTACATCGGCATCCTCGCATGGAGCGTCCTCGCAGGAATCGCCCTCCAGAAGGCAAGCGCGACCACGAAGAACACCGTGCGCGACTTCGCCGTCGTCATGACGCAGATCGTGCTCTGGGTCATCCGCTTTGCCCCGTTCGGCATCATGGGACTTGTTGCGGATGCGGTTGGTACGAGCGGCGTGGATGCCCTCGTCAGCTATCTGCAGCTCCTCGCCGTTCTGCTCGGCGCATTCTTCTCCGTCGCACTCATCATGAACCCGCTCATCGTCTGGGCACAGATCCACCGCAACCCGTACCCGCTCGTCTGGACAACGCTGCGGGAGAGTGGGATCTATGCGTTCTTTACGCGCAGCTCTGCGGCAAACATCCCTGTCAATCTACAGCTCTGCAAGCGTCTCGGTCTGAACTCCGAGGTCTACTCCATTTCCATCCCGCTCGGTGCGACCATCAACATGAGCGGTGCGGCGATTACGATTGCGATTCTCTCGCTTGCCGCAGCAAACACACTGAACATCCACGTCGATCTGCCGACGGCGCTTCTCCTGTGCCTCATCGCCACCGTCGGTGCGTGCGGCGCATCGGGCGTTGCGGGCGGATCGCTCCTCCTCATCCCCGTCGCCTGCTCCTCGTTCGGCATCAGCAACGACATCGCCATGCAGGTCGTCGGCGTCGGCTTCATCATCGGAGTCCTGCAGGACTCCTGCGAGACCGCACTGAACAGCTCCTCCGACGTCCTCTTTACCGCAACGGCAGAATTTGCCGAGCGCGCAAAGGCAGGTACGCTTACCGCAGAGGATATGACACCGAAGAACTAAAGTATCAACAAAAAAGAAGTGACAATCGCAGGTTTCTGCGGTTGCCACTTCTTCTTTTATTGATAAAATTAGGTCTTGAACTTTGCCGCTGCCGCATTGAGGTCATGCGCCATATCCGAAAGTCCGTGCGAACTCGCTGCGATCTCCTGCATCCCCGCCGCCTGCTGCTCCGTCGCTGCCGAGACCGTCTGAGACTCTGCGGCAACCTTTGATGCCGCTGTATGGATCGCGGCCGCCGCATCACCGATCTTGCCCGAGCGGCGGCTGAGTTCCTCCATGGTGTCCTTGATGCTGCCGGAGTTCCCCTGAATCCGCACAATCATCTCACGAATTTCTGAGAAGCCCTTGCCGGATGCCGCGACATTCTCGCGTCCCTTCTCCGCCTCTTCACGTCCCGTCTCCATCGCCGTAACTGCCTGTGCTGTCTCATCCTGGATCGTACGGATGAGTTCGCCGATCTGTTTGGAGGCGTTCTGTGACTCCTCGGCGAGCTTTCGCACCTCCTCGGCGACGACGGCAAAGCCGTGCCCGTGCTCACCCGCACGTGCTGCCTCGATCGCTGCGTTGAGCGCGAGCAGGTTCGTCTGCCCTGAGATGCCGGAAATGACCTCGACGATATTGCCGATCTCCTTGGAACGTTCGCCGAGCTTTGCCACCACATCCGAGGAGGCGATAACGGTATCGGCGATGGCATTCATCTGATCGACCGTTGCCATGGCGAGCGTATTGCCCTCCTCCGCCTTGTGCGAGGTACGTTCGATGTCTGCGGCAACGCTCTCGATGGTCGCCGTTGCGGATACAAGCCCGCGATTGAACGCGCGCACCTGATGCTCCGTCTCTGCAACGGAGTCGAGCTGAGACTGTGCCGCCTCCGCAACCGCTGTGATGGCCTGCGCGACACTCTGTGTCGCCTCAGCCGACTGTCCCGCACTGCTCGTGAGGATATCGGACGACTCGGAAACGGTTGCAGCCGTCCGCTGAATGGTCTTCGTCATCGCGCGGACGTTCTCAAGCATCTTGTTGCATTCATCCGCCATCTGTGCGAACTCATCCCCCGAGTCTGCTGGCATACGAACGCTAAGATCCCCCTGCGCCACTCTGCGCAATGATACGAGTACCATGTCGACCGACGTGGATATCGTGCGAAGCAGAAAGAATCCGCAAATTACTGCCGCAAGAATTACAAATACGGCAACGGCAATCGTTGTCACAACAATACTGTCATAGGTCGCATCACTTGAGACCTTGAGCTGCTGCACCATGCGAATGCAGTTTTCCTCGTCCTTGGCGATTGCATCCTCGAACTTACGATAGGTGGGACTCACCTTTTCCGCCATGAGTGCGACCGCCTCGGCGTTCTTCCCTGCCATGAAGAGAGCCTCAGCTTCCTTGCTCGCAGCCAGATAGTCCTGCCATGCCTTGAATTCCTGCTCATAGATCTCTCGATCTGCACGGCGCTCCTCCTCCGAGTCGTACTCCGTCTCGCTCAGTATTTTGTCGTACTCGGCAAACAGATCATTAACCATCGTGCGTGCCTTCTGCATACGCTCGTATTCCGAGGCCTTGAGCTGCGGGTCCTCCGCCAGTGCCCATCCCGTCCCCAGTCTGCGCGATTCCACAGAGGTGGTCGCAATACGTGCGGTGACAGAGAGCGCATTTGTCCAGTCCATGAGCTCCGTTGTAGCGTTGTTCAGTTGCTTTCCCGCGTAAGAAGCATAAGAGGCAAATCCCATAAAAAGTACAATCAGAATAGCAAAACTTAGGATAATTTTTTTAGATACTGTGAGTCCGTTCATATTTTCCTTCTTCTCCGGCATTCCAATATTATGCAAACAATTTGAATAAATCCTCCTTTCCTCCAGAGATATGGTATGTTGTACTGCTCATCCATCTTATTTGTTTTGGGAGTAAAGCCCCAAAAACAGACAATTTTTTAATACAAATTATAACACTAAAATTCTTTGTTTTGCAATATATTTTATTGTTTTATTCCAAATGATATGCTTTATCGTTCAAAACATTATAAAACCGGAGCCACACATCATAGTGATTCCGGTTTGTTTATGTCATTTATTTTTTTGATTATTTTATGCATTTTACAAGTAGCGCAGCCGCCTGTTCAGCGTCACACCGAGCGCGGCGGCGGCGACCGCCTTGATGAGGTCGCCCGGGATGTACTGGACGAGTGCCATAAATGCGGCAACAATCCCCGCGAATTTGTCCCCAAAGAGGATCGTCAGCCAGAGCGTAGCGATGAGGTAGGTGACGGGCACACTCACGAGCGTACCAACAAGGGCATATCGTGCAAAGGACGGTTCGCGTCCCTTCAGCATACTCATAAACGTGTACGCGAGCAGAAAACCGATAAAGAAGCCGCCGCGTGGGCCGAAGATGATGCCGAGCCCGCCGACACCGCCCGCGAACACGGGCAGCCCGATCGCACCGAGCACGGTGTACCCCACGAGGACAACCGCCGTCTGGCGCGGTGTGAGAACAAGTGCGGCAAGACACATGACGAAGGTCTGCATCGTCAGCGGTGCCATGAACGGCACGGGGATTGCAATGTACGCACTCACGCAGATCAGCGCGATGCACAGCGCCATGCGCGTCGTATTGCGAACAGAAAAGAATTTATCATCGAGAGATGCCATACAAATCACTCCTTTTTCACGTTCGTATTCTAACGCGAAAGGAGAGTTTCGTCAACTAATTTGTAAGGATGAGTAAACAGAACATCACCACAAAAACTTACTGACAAAACAAACGTTTTCATGTTATACTAAGTGTGTTGCTTACCCCATACTGGCAACAGAAAGGGGTGTTACTTGTGGACGCTTTCACCATTTTTTGTATTTCTGTCGCAGCAAATGTAGTTTCATACTGCATTTGCAAATGGCTGGACAGAGCGATGAGTTAGGCAACCAGCATCGGGCTTAAGCCACCCGCGCAAGAACGGCATAGAAAATCCCGGCAGGTCGCTCTGCCGGGATTTTTGCTTGTGGAAACCCTCACCAAGATTTCTGGATATAGTATAACACGTTCAATCGCATATTGCAAGTCAGTTTGTCAGATGCTCCAGCCGCGAGAGGTCAACCTCTTCGTGTACCTCTTCGACGATCTCTTCCTCCTCGGCTTCCTCCACAACCTGCGGCGCAAAGTCGACGATGTCGAGGTTGCGGTAGCGGGTCATGCCCG
>CALJPB010000159.1 GCA_937981305.1 uncultured Selenomonas sp. | reverse complement strand
CGAGCATCCTGTTTAAGGCAACACCCGATGAAGTAAAGCTCATTCTGATCGATCCGAAGATGGTGGAACTCTCGAATTATAACGGGATTCCACATCTCATGGTTCCCGTTGTGACCGATCCGAAAAAAGCGTCCTCTGTCCTGAATTGGGCAGTACAGGAGATGGAAAAACGCTATTCGATCTTCGCAAATCACGGTGTTCGTGATATCAAGTCTTTCAACCGCCGGTATCCGGAGGAAAAACTCCCACTCATCGTCATTGTCATAGATGAGTTGGCAGATCTAATGATGGTATCGCCAAAGGACGTGGAGGATGCCATCTGCCGTATCCTGCAAAAAGCACGTGCGGCGGGCATTCACATGATCCTTGCAACGCAGCGCCCATCGGTCAATGTCATCACGGGAATTATCAAGGCGAATCTTCCGTCGCGCATTTCTTTTGCGGTTTCATCGCAGGTGGATTCGCGTACGATCCTGGATCGCGGTGGAGCAGAGACTCTTCTTGGGAAAGGCGATATGCTCTTTTCCCCACAGGGAGCTCCTAAACCGATTCGTGTGCAGGGGGCGTTTATCAGCGATGAAGAGGTTGAAATGCTGCTGGACTTCATCCGTGCACAGGGACAGGAGATCAGTGAAAATGAGGAACTGATCGATTTTATGGAGAATGAGGCGGCGGAAGACGAACGTGCAGACGCAGATGAGGTTTCTGTGCGGTACGATGAACTTCTTCCCAATGCGGTGGAACTCGTCATGTCCACAGGGCAAGCATCTTCATCCAACATTCAGCGCAGGCTTGGTGTTGGCTATACGAGAGCGGCACGACTGGTCGATACAATGGAGGAGCTGCGGATCATCGGTTCCAGTGCCGGCGGCAATAAGCCGCGGGAAATCCTTATGTCATCGGAACAGGCAAAAGAGCTGGTAAAAAGTCTCATGTGATGTGGGGCAGCGTATCATGTATACCGAGTTGTGATGACGGGATTTCTATATTTTTTCTTGATTTTATGCTATACTTACGCACACTCAAGTTCTTGGGAATCGCTGATAAAATGAAGTCCATCAGATTGGCGTAGATTTTTTCGTCCGAACAAGGAGACAAACCGGACGCATAGCAAGGGCTATGTGGAGGATTTGCCGACACAGTGCGGGCAAAAAAGATGCGCTAAGATGGCGCGGCTGAATTTATCAGTGCTTCCCTTGATGAACATGATTTTAGGAGGGCGATTACGTTGAAGTACATGACCGGAAATGAACTGCGAGAAGCGTATTTGCAGTTTTTCGCAGAAAAAAAGGGCCACCTTCGTTTGCCTAGTTACTCCCTTGTGCCGGAAAACGATCCTACGCTTCTTTTGATTGGTGCCGGTATGGCACCCCTGAAGCCTTTTTTTACTGGTAAGGTGAAACCTCCACGTCCTCGTATTACCACCTGTCAGCGTTCTGTTCGTACAGGAGATATCGAGAATGTTGGACGTACCGCACGTCATCAGACGTTTTTTGAGATGCTTGGAAACTTCTCCTTTGGAGATTACTTCAAGAAGGAGGCGATTCCGTGGGCGTGGGAATTCCTGACAGAGGTTATTGAACTTCCAAAAGATAAA
>CALJPB010000158.1 GCA_937981305.1 uncultured Selenomonas sp. | reverse complement strand
GGACTGAATGCGCACAAAAAAGCCGCACGGGGGGGATGTCCCTCGTGCGGCTTTCATTTGCTGCGGCATACCGGCTTCCCTCATTCCGACGGAGGAGGCTTTTGTGTGCGGCGGGCGGCTTTTATCCGACCGCCTTTGCCATTGCTGCGCCCAGTTCCTCGCAGCGCGCGAGGGCGTCGTCGTCAGGCTCCGTCTCACAGGTCACGCCGTCCGCGACCATCGCGCCGCCCGCAGCATTCACGCGCTCCGTCCATGTGTCCATGAACGCGCCGCCGCCCCAGCCGTACGAGCCGAACAGACCGACCTTCACGTCCTTCAGATGGTTCTCCGCCTCGACGAAGAACGGCTCGAACTCGCCCTCGTCGAGTTCCTCCGTGCCGCAGGCGGGGCAGCCCATAAGGATCCCATCGTAGTCCGCGATGCGGTCAGCCGAGAAGTCGCCGACGCGGATGAGCTCGCCCTCCGCGCCACCCTTCGTAACCCCGTCCATGACCGCGTTCGCCATCGCCTCCGTATTTCCCGATCCGCTCCAAAACACAACTGCAACCTTTGCCATGTAAAATCCTCCTTTGGATGATTTGCTTTTGCTCCTTCGATGATAACACTTCTCATATTTCAACGCAATATTTTTTGAAATTTTTTCTCATTATTGTTTGTGCTTGACAGGAATGTTATACTGTAACAAAAAACATTCAACAAAGGCAGTCTATGAAAAAAGAAACATTCAATGTAACGGGCATGACCTGCTCGGCGTGTTCGGCGCGGGTGGAACGCGCCGTAAAGAAGATGGAAGGGACGGCGGATGTCTCCGTCAATCTCCTGACGAATACGATGACACTCGCCTATGATGCAGCAGTCACAAGTCCCGCCGCGATTATCGCCGTGGTCGAGGACGCGGGCTACGGCGCGAGCGTCAAGGGCGCGGGGGGCGCACAGGCAGCCCCGCAGGGAAGCGCAGCGGATGCGGGGGCGGATGCCGCAGAGAGGGCGACGCGTGCCATGCGGTCGCGGCTTCTCACGTCCATCCTCTTCCTCCTGCCGACAATGTATCTGGCGATGAGCCCGATGCTCGCGATGTGGGGTGTGCCCTATGCAGCGGGATTCCAGGAGGTTTTCTGGGGTGCGGAGAATGCGCTGACGTTCGCACTCGCGCAGTTCGTGCTCATTCTTCCGATCATGTATGTGAATCGTCCATACTATGTCAACGGATTCCGCAATCTCCTGCACGGTGCGCCGAATATGGATACGCTCGTCGGGATCGGCTCGATGGCATCCGCGCTGTTCGGCGTGTTCGCGATGTTCCGCATGAGCTGGGGACTCGGGCATGGCGATCTCGCGCTTGCGGCAGAGTACAGCACGAATCTCTACTTCGAGTCGGCGGGCATGATCGTCACGCTTATCACAGTCGGCAAATACCTCGAAGCGCGGGCAAAGGGGCAGACGACGGGCGCACTCCGCGCCCTCATGCAGCTCGCACCCGCCGAGGCGACGGTCGTGCGCGGCGGTGTGGAGCAGGTCGTGCCTGTGGCGACGCTCGTCCTCGGCGATATGGTCATCGTGCGTCCCGGCGCACGCATCCCCGTGGACGGGACGGTGACGGACGGTGCGACGAGCATCGACGAATCCGCCGTGACGGGCGAATCCATGCCCGTTCCGAAAACGGAGGGCGACTCCGTGACCTCGGGCACGCTGAACGTCGAGGGGACGATCCGCTTCACCGCAACACGCGTCGGTGAGGATACGACGATCCGTCAGCTCATCCGTTTGGTGGACGATGCGAGCGGGTCAAAAGCACCCATCGCACGCCTTGCCGACCGCGTCTCGGCGGTCTTTGTCCCCGTTGTGATTGCGATTGCCCTCACGGCGGGCGCGATCTGGCTCATGATGGGCGCGACGGTGGAGTTCGCGTTTTCCATCACGATCTCGATTCTCGTCATCTCCTGCCCCTGTGCACTGGGGCTTGCAACCCCCGTCGCAATCATGGTCGGCACGGGGCGCGGCGCGGCGCACGGCATCCTCATCAAGTCGGGCGAGGCATTGGAGACGGCGGGGAACATCAGCGCGGTACTGATGGACAAGACGGGCACGCTCACCGAGGGTCGCCCGCAGCTCGTCAGCATCCGTCCCGTCGGGATGGATGCCGATGCACTTGCCGCACTTGCAGCCGCGCTTGAGCAGGGCAGCGAGCACCCGATTGCAGCAGCGATTACGGGCTATGCTGCGGAGAGGGGGCTGACTGTCCCCGCCGCTGCGGATTTCGCGGCGGTGTTCGGCAAGGGTGTGCGTGCGCGTGTGGCGGGCGTGGACTGTGCGGCGGGCAATGCGGCTCTCCTCGCAGAGCTCGGCATCCCGCTCGCGGATGCGGTCGAGATGGCGCGGGCGGAGATGGCAGAGCGCGGCGAGACGGCACTTATCGTCGTGCGTGCGGGGCGCATCGTCGGCCTCCTCGGCGTGCGCGATGCGGAGAAGCCGACGAGTGCGGCAGCGGTCGCGCAGATGAAGGCGATGAACCTCATGCCCATCATGCTAACGGGTGACGACGAGCGCACGGCACGAGCGATTGCCGCGCGGCTCGGCATCACGGAGGTGATTGCGGGTGTTCTCCCTGCGGACAAACGCGCTCATGTGGAGCGTCTGCAGCGCGAGGGTCGCCGCGTCGCCATGATCGGCGACGGCGTGAACGACGCGCCCGCACTTGTGGCGGCGGATCTCGGCATCGCCATCGGCGCGGGCACGGATGTCGCCATCGACAGCGCAGATGCGGTGCTCGTGCGGAGCGACCTCCTCGATGCTGTGAGCGCGATCCGTCTGTCGCGCAGTGTCATGCGGAACATCAAGGAGAATCTCTTTTGGGCATTTTTCTACAATGTCATCGGCATTCCGCTCGCGGCGGGCGTTCTCTATCCCGCCTTTGGCATCAAGCTCTCGCCCATGATTGGCGCGGCGGCGATGAGCCTATCGAGTGTCTGCGTCGTGCTGAACGCGCTGCGTCTGCGCCTGTTCGCCATCGAACACGCACCTGCGGCGGAGATGGCGCACACACGCCATGAGGTCACGGTAAATCCAATCGCCTTTGCGATGGATGAGATACATGAAGAAACGGCGGACACTGCCGCCGCACAGGGAAAGGAAGATTTTACCATGGAAAAGACCATCAATGTCAAGGGCATGACCTGCCCGCACTGCGTCAAGCACGTTACGAAGGCGCTCAGCGGTATGGACGGTGTCAGTGATGTCAACGTCAACCTCGAAGCAGGTACGGCGACCTTCACCGCCGCCCGCGACATCCCCGACACGGAGCTTGCCGCCGTCCTCGATGATGCAGGGTATGAGATGGGCTGACCTTTTCAGCGCAAACAAAACGGTCATGCGGGAACACTCCTGCATGACCGTTTTTGTATAGAATTTTCGTTTGCATTTTAGCAAAATAAATTCTATAATGAGTAGGAACATCCTTGGACAAAAGGCGGTGTCTTTCCCCCGAAAGGGGGTGAGTGAGATGACGGAAGCGGATGCAATCGTATTGCTCATCGTTGCGACCGGATACATTCTTGCGATAACCAAAAAGAAATAACCGCCCAGTCTCCCAAATGAGCGGTTATTAAAAATAAAACGCGATTATGGAAAGACACCGCCCAGGGTGTTCTTTCTGTATTTATTATAGCAGTTCAAAATATCCTTGACAAGCAGAAATTAAGGAATCGCTGATAAGGAGCAATCTGAGGGCATATTTTATCAGCGATTTCCCGAAAACATCACGCAGGCAGAGGAAAAGCCCTTCTCCTGTCGAATAAAACAATCATATCATTGTGGAAGGAAAGGTGATGCCCTATGAAAAAAATGATTCCGCTCGTTCTCGCCGCATTCGCCCTCATCATTTGGACTACGCCGAGTGCAGCTCTGGCAAAGCCGTTTCCGATCTACGACTATTTGCAGAAGATCGAGAATACGGACTGGATCGTCGCCGAGACGCTGCGCTGGACACCCGAGTCGGGCGCGAACCTCAAGGGGTACTATGTGTTTCGCGATGCGGATGTCCGCGTTGTCACCGTGGGCGGACGCAGGATCATTCAGCTACCTATCCATATCCTGCGCGGGAAGAATCTGAAGCATTTCAGCAGATTTCTCTTTTCGGTCGACCCCAAAAATCAGCTTTGGGGTACGGACAACCCGATCAAATGGGAGAAAATCGATGATTTTGCACCGCAGCACAAGCCCTTTGATCCCGTAACGCAGAAATGGGCGGTGGACTTCTCCGGCATGGCGCAGATGGTCATGCAGCACGTCAAGTTCGACCGTCCCGATCTCTATAAGCAGCTTGATGTGACGTGGTGAGTACATATCCTCTGTCACGAAACGCCCATGCACGCGCATGGGCATTTTTTATGGAGATTCCCTAAGGAATCGCTGATAAAACGAAGTCTGTATCCGTGCTTCCCTAAAGTATACCGCACATATTTGATTTACAAAATGACAGATTTATTCTACAATAAGAAAATCAATCTGTGAGGTGACGATGATGGAGGAAAGACTTGACACATCGCGGCGCTCGGTATTCATGGCGGGCGTACACGATGGCGTGCCGATTGCGCTCGGCTATTTCGTCGTGGCGTTCACACTCGGCATTCTCGCGAAGACGGCGGGGCTGACCCCGTGGCAGGGCTTCGTGACGAGTGCAGTCAACATCGCCTCGGCGGGCGAGTACGCGGGCTTTACCGTGATTGCAGCACAGGCACCCTACCTTGAGATCGCTGTGCTGACGCTCGTTGCAAATGCACGCTACTTCCTCATGGCGGCGGCACTGACGCAGCGGTTCGCCCCCGAGACACCGCTCCTCCATCGGCTCGCTGTGAGCTTCGGCGTGACAGATG
>CALJPB010000157.1 GCA_937981305.1 uncultured Selenomonas sp. | reverse complement strand
CGATTCACCGATATGCTTACGTATCGAAATGAAAAACAAAATAAAAGGATTTATTCTCAGTTAAGCAGAGAGAATGAAATCGATGCGTTTGCAATGGAAATGAATCGATCATTTGAAGGGTTGTCGATACAAAAAATAGAGAATATACCATTCCCTGATGGCTCTGAGGCATCTATTTCACTTTTCATGAAAGACGGTGAGCGAATCCCTCTCTATGGGATGGGGGATGGTGTTCGACGCTGGTATGACATTTTAGGTGGGATGTTGTCGGTTCCACGCGCCATTCACTGCCTAGAGGAAGTTGACAGCGGATTCCACTCAGAGGCGCAGGAGCAGTTGAGCCGCAATCTCCTTCACTATGCAGAGAAATATAACAATCAGCTCTTTATGACGACGCACAATTTGGAGTATATGGATGCGCTCCTGCAGGCGGCTCAGAAACAGGGAAAGCAGTGCTTACAAGAACAGATTCGTATTGTTACGCTGCGTCACGATGGTCAGGGCGTTACGCATCGTGTCATGGACGGGGAGGAGGCTCTGTGGGCACGTGAGCGTGGATTGGAGCTGAGAATATGAATGTCATCATACTTTGCGAAGGTGAATCGGATCGAGTTGTCTTAGATCGTTATTTTTGCAATCGATTTGGCTTTCTACATAAAGGCGACGGCGAGATTCGCAATGAGTACATAGAAGACTGCTATTATGAAAAAGACCAAATACTTCTTACAATTCGTGTGGTTCAAGGATGTACAAAATTTTGTACGAAGTTGGAAGAAGTTTTGCGTGTCAATTATGTCAATACTAATCTGCAGAATCGGTACACACATATCGCTGTCATTGCCGATCATGACAGTGAGGCAGAAAAGAATGCTCTGTTGCAAGAACTTAATCAGATTCTACAAAAGTCCCTGCATTTTCATCAGTCTTTCCGTAATGGCAGCTATCTGTGCTCTTGTTGCAGGACTCTTAGGTGACAAGCTTCCGTCTCCCATTCCGTTAATTA
>CALJPB010000156.1 GCA_937981305.1 uncultured Selenomonas sp. | reverse complement strand
GGGCATATGCGGTGGAGACGTCGATCCCGTACGGGTTCGATCTCGTTGGGATCTCGCCGGATAAGATCAATGTGACTCTGGATCGGATCGTGGAACATCCCATTCTTGCAGTTGTGGCAATGGACGGCTTTCCTGCGGAAGGATTTACGGTGGCCAAGTCTGAGCAGGAATATAAAACGGTTATGATTGAGGGACCGCGCAGTCTGGTGGATCAGGTTGCACAAGCCACGGGACATATCAATTTGAATGGGCTTTCGAGCGACTATACGGCATCGGTATCACTGGTTCCGTTGAATGCGGATGGTCGTGAGGTGGCAGGAGTTACGCTCACCCCCTCTGTAACACGGATTTCACTCAAGTTTGCACGCAGTCTTTCGCGCAAAGTCGTGGAGGTCGAGGCTCATCCGCGCAGTGATCTCCCCCCCACGCTGAAACTTGAAGAGATTACGGTGAAGCCGTCACGCGTTGAGATTGCAGGTATGGAGAATGTGATCGGAGCGATCACAAGCATCGGGACGGAGGAGTTTTCCCTTGCGGATGTACACGCAACGGAGCATCGTACGGTGAAACTCGTGCTGCCTCCGGGCGTGACGGTGACGGATCCGAATGTGACGGTGGAGATCAAGGTTGGAGCAATGAAATGATTCGCGTGAAAAATCTGCGCGTTCCCTATGATGATGTGCGTCCGCTTGCGGAAATAGCGGCGGAGCGACTCAACGTATCACCCTGTGCCGTGCACGGGGTGTTTGTTGTTCATAAGGCTCTGGACGCACGTAGGCGGAGAGGCCTGCCAATTGCATGGGTCTACGCGCTGAATGTTGCACTTGACAATGAGCGTGCAGTGCTCGGACGACTGCGCAGGGATGCGGATGTGATGCCGGCACCAATGTCTGTACCGATGGAGATCCCTCGTGTGGGTGCAGTTCCGCCACATCGTCCCGTGGTCGTGGGATTTGGTCCTGCGGGGATCTTTGCCGCGTGGACGCTCGCACGTGCGGGCCTCTGTCCGCTCGTCTTGGAGCGTGGACAGGATGTGGATCAACGTACGGCGGATGTCGCACGCTTCTGGCAGACGGGCGTGCTTGATCCCGTATCGAATGTGCAGTTCGGTGAGGGCGGTGCGGGGACGTTTTCGGACGGGAAGCTGACGGCACGCAGCAATGACCCGCGTATGCACGAGATCATCGAGGCGTTTATCGCGGCGGGTGCACCCGAGGAAATCCGTTCTTTGCAGAAGCCCCACATCGGGACGGATGTTCTGCGAAATGTGGTGAAGAATTTGCGCCGTACCATCATCCGCATGGGCGGCACGGTGCGTTTTGGCGCACAGGTGACGGGCGTGGAGCTGCGTGCGGGACGGGTTGCGGCTCTTGTGGTGAACGATGCGGAGCGGATTCCTGCGGATACGGTTTTTTTCGGCATCGGGCACTCTGCGCGCGATACCTATGCGATGCTGTGTGCGGCAGGGATTCGGATGGAGGCAAAGGCATTTGCCGTGGGAGTGCGCATCGAGCACGCACAGGCATGGATCGACCGTATGCAGTACGGTGCGGCGGCAGGCAGTCCACAGCTGCCTGTGGCAGACTATGCCATGACCTATCGTGACGAGGCGGGGGGACGCGGTGTCTACTCGTTCTGTATGTGTCCCGGCGGCACGGTGGTTGCTGCTGCCTCGGAAGCGGGACGGCTTGTGACGAACGGGATGAGCAACTATCGCAGGGATTCGGGCGTTGCCAACAGTGCTCTCCTTGTACAGGTCAGTCCCGCAGACTGGGGCGGCACGGTGCTCGGTGGTATTGATTTTCAGCGAACGCTTGAGGAACGTGCATTTCGTGCGGGCGGCGGCGACTATCGTGCGCCTGTGCAGTCCGTCGGAGATTTTCTCATGGGGAAAACGGGAGCACGGGATTTTGCCGTCGCGCCGACGTATGCGCCGGGGGTACGTCCGGCGGATCTCCATGAGGTGCTGCCGGGGATGTGCACGGCATCGCTTGCGCGTGCGCTGCGGTTCTGGGAGGAACGCGTGCCGGGATTCGGCGCAGCGGATGTACCGCTGACGGGGGTGGAGTCGCGCTCGTCCGCCCCCTGCCGCATTCTGCGTGACGCGGCGAGGATGGAGTCGGTTTCTGCTGTGGGGCTGTATCCGATCGGCGAGGGGGCGGGCTATGCGGGCGGCATTATGAGTGCCGCGCTCGACGGTTTGAAAGCCGCGCTTGCATTTTTGGGGAAGATACAGTAGATTATGATAAGGAATGTATCATATATAGGGGGCTGTTCATGATGAGACTTTTTGGTACGGACGGTGTGCGCGGTGAGGCGAATACGGAGCTGACACCGGAGCTTGCCTATCATCTTGGGCGTGCGGCGACGCTTTATTTTGGCGAGAAGTCGGATGTACGGCCGCGCATCCTGATCGGACGGGATACGCGCATTTCGGGCGAGATGTTCGAGGCGGCTCTGACGGCGGGCATTTGCTCGGCGGGGGGGATTGCTCTTCTCGCGGGGGTCGTTCCGACTCCTGCGGTCGCGTATCTCGCACGCGAGCACAAGATGCAGGCGGGCATTGTGATCTCTGCCTCACACAATCCGTTCCATGACAACGGGATCAAGTTTTTCGGCGGGGATGGCTACAAGCTGCCGGATGCGGTGGAGGATGAGCTCGAGACGCTCGTGCGCCGTCTCCAAACGAATGATGATGCGGCGCGCCCTACGGGCAGGGATGTCGGCGTGGTGGAGTACCGCGACGATCTCCTGAACCAGTATATTGACTATGTGGCGGGGACGTGTTCGGAGCGTTTTGACGGGATGAAGATCGTGCTCGACTGTGCGAACGGTGCGGCATATGAGGCGATGCCGAAGGTGCTGCGCCGGCTCGGGGCGGAGGTCAAGGTCATCCATGCGCTCCCGAACGGGGTGAACATCAATGACGGCTGCGGCTCGACACATCTGGACTCGCTGCGCCGCACGGTGATCGAGCGCCATGCGGATCTCGGCATTGCACACGATGGGGATGCGGACCGCTGTCTCTGCCTCGATGAAAAGGGGGATCTGATCGACGGGGATCACATTCTTGTCGCGTGCGCGGCGGAGATGATCCGTGCGGGTCGTTTGCCGCACAAGACGGTTGTGACGACAGTGATGGCAAACATCGGATTCCACAAGGCGATCGCAGCGCTTGGCGGGCGCGTCGATGTGACGGCGGTCGGCGACCGCTATGTGCTTGAGTCTATGCGAAAGAACGGTTATACCATTGGCGGCGAGCAGTCGGGGCATATCATCTTTGCTGAGCACGCGACGACAGGCGATGGGCTCATCACCGCACTGCAAGTCCTTGCAGCCCTCTCCCGCAGCGGGAAGAAGGCATCGGAGCTGAACGCGATGATGACGACCTATCCGCAGCTGCTGGTCAATGTGCGCGTCAAGACCAAGCATGGCTGGGAGGAAAATGAGGCGATCCGCGCCGCCATCAGAGAGGGCGAGCGTGTACTCGGCAGCGAGGGACGCGTGCTTGTGCGTCCCTCCGGCACCGAACCGCTCATTCGTGTGATGGCGGAGGGCAGCGATCAGGCACAGCTTGAGGAGGTCTGCGGCGCGATCGTGGAGGTTGTAAAGCGGGAGCAGGGAGAGGCGTAAATGTCGCATTTCTCCGCCGTGCTGCTCGTGCTCCTCGCAGGGACGATGTGGGCGGCGAGCGGGACGGCGGCGCAGCATTTCTACACGCAGTCCGTGCACATCCCCATCGAGCTGACGCAGGTGCGTCTCTTCCTTTCGAGCGCACTCTTTTTCCTGCTCGCATGGTGGAGCGGGGGACTTCGGCGCGGTGTGCGCTCTCTGCGGCGCAACCCGCGCCTCTTGGTGCAGTTGTCGATCCACGGCATTCTCGGCATCATGATTGTCCAGTTTTCCTATTTCATGGGGATTGCGGAAGGGGATGCGGCGGCGACCACAGTCATCGGCTATACGAGCCCTGCGATGATGATCCTCTATCTTGCTGTTCGATGGCGGCGGCTGCCGTCGGCAGCGGAGACGGGAACGGTTGTCGTCGCGGTCGCGGGGGTGTTCCTGCTCGTAACAGGCGGGGATGTCGGGCGGCTCTCCGTGCCGATGGCGTGCATTGTGTGGAGTCTCATCTCGGGGGCGACCTTTACCTTTGCCATGATTTACCCCGTTCATCTCCTGCGTCTCTTTGACCGCTTCTTTCTGCTTGCTGTCTGTATGCTGATCGGCGGCATTGCTCTCCTGCCCATGACGCAGGTGATTGTGGATGTGGGCAGTTTTTTCACGGCGGAGACGTGGCTTGATCTCCTCGTTATCATCGGTCTCGGGACGATTGTCGCTTTTTTTGCGTTCAATGCGGGGCTGCGCCGGCTGAGTCCCGAGGAGACGGCGATCACGGCGACGATCGAGCCTGTGGCGAGTGTTCTCTTTGCGTGGCTGATCTTTGACACGCATTTTGTTGCGTTGCAGATTGTCGGTGTTGTTCTTGTCATTGCTGCAATCCTGACGCCGAATCTTTTACGGAAATGGGAGCATACATGAAGATACCCCTGCGCTATCAGATGTCGGAGTATGACTGTGGGCCGACGGCACTGCTGAATGCGGTGAGCTATCTCTTTCCGCGTTCGGAGGTGCCGCCCGAGATCATTCGAAGCGTTATGCTCTATACGTTGGACTGCTACGGCATGGATGGAACAGCGTGCAAGGCGGGCACGTCGCGCATGGCGATGATGTATCTTGCGAGCTGGCTCGAGGGATTTTCGCGTGCGACACAGTTCCCGCTGACCTGTCAGTATCTCTCGGGGGGTGCCGTCCACATCGGCGTGCACAGTCATATCAACGACGCGCTTGTGCGCGGCGGAGTCGCGGTCGTGCGGCTCTTCTACGAGGTGGAGCACTATGCGCTCCTGACGGGTGCGTCAAAGGAGCACATATACCTCTTCGACCCCTACTATCTCGCGGAGGCGGAGCCGGAGTTTGTGCGTGCGGGGATTGAAGTGACCTGCGCACATCCGCACAGCTACAACCGTATTGTACCATTCGGCTGCTTCAACCGCGAGACACGCGAGCTCTACGCCTTCGGGGCGATGGAGAGCCGCGAGGCGGTTGTGCTCTTTGATGAGCGGACACGGCGAACGGCGAGCGATACGATCGAATATTTCATTTGATGGATGGGAGGTTTGTTCTTGCAGGAGACGACGGATACGATTGAGTTTCGGGATATGCACGAGGCGGCGGCGATCCTCGGGGAGCGCGACACGCTGCTCCAATGTATGCAGGAGGTCTTTTCCTGCCGCATCGTGAGCCGGGGTACAGCGCTCGCCGTGACGGGGGCGGAGGAGGATGTCGCTGCGGCACGCACGCTCGTGCAGGAACTGCTCTTCTATCACAGGCAGGGTGCGAAGCTGACAACGC
>CALJPB010000155.1 GCA_937981305.1 uncultured Selenomonas sp. | reverse complement strand
TCAAGGTCGGCGATGTCGTGGAGTCGGGTGCCGAGGCTGATATCAAGCCGGGCAACGCACTTCCGCTCAAGAATATCCCGCTCGGTACGGTGATCCATGCCGTCGAGCTCAAGATCGGCAAGGGCGCACAGCTCGTCCGCAGTGCGGGAGCATCCGCGCAGCTCATGGCAAAGGAAGGCGACTACGCACTCCTCCGTATGCCGTCCGGCGAGATTCGCCGCGTGCACATCAACTGCCGTGCGACGATCGGGCAGGTCGGCAACCTCGAGCATGAGAACATCACCATCGGCAAGGCAGGCCGCAGCCGCTGGCTCGGACGCCGTCCGGAGACGCGCGGTATTGCGATGAACCCGAATGACCATCCGCACGGCGGCGGCGAGGGCCGTTCGCCGGTCGGACGCAAGAGCCCGATGACGAAGTGGGGCAAGATTGCGATGGGCAAGAAGACGCGCCGCAAGAAGAAGGCGTCGAATCGTCTGATTGTTCACCGCCGTAAGTAATTAACGGCTCATGAGGGTGGCACCCATCTTGGGCATCTTTTCCGCCCTGTCTACGGACAGCAAATCCTCCACATAGCATGATCTATGCGTCCGGTTTGCTGCCTTGACAGAACGAAAAATCTGCTCCAATCTGAGCACCGCCCAAGAAAGCGGTATAGCATCGCAACTTGCAGATAGAACCATCGCCGAACCGCATCGCGTTCGGCGAAAGGAGGAAAAACTTTGTCAAGATCGATTAAGAAAGGGCCTTTCGTCGCAGAGAGCCTGATGAAGAAGATCGATGCGCTCAACGAAAAGAACGAGAAGAAGGTTGTGCGCACATGGTCGCGCAGCTCGACGATCTTCCCCGATTTCGTCGGCCACACGATCGCTGTCCATGACGGACGCAAGCATGTCCCCGTCTACGTTACGGAGGATATGGTCGGACATAAGCTCGGCGAGTTTGCGCCGACACGTACATTCAAGGGTCACGCGGGCGAAGAGCGCAAGACCTCGCTGCGCTGATAGAGAGGAGGACGATTCGTGGCACAGGAAGTAAAGGCTACCGCCAAATACATCCGTATCGCACCGCGCAAGGTTCGCATTGTGATGAACCTCGTGCGCGGCAAGAGCGTTGCTGACGCTCTCGCAATCCTGAAGTTCACGCCGAAGGTCGGCGCGGATGCCGTGGAGAAGGTGCTCCGCTCTGCTATTGCAAACGCGGAGAACAACTTTGACATGGATGTGGATCGACTGTTCATTTCCTCAGCTTTCGTTGACCAGGGACCGACGCTCAAGCGCATTCATCCGCGCTCGCGCGGACAGGCGTTCAAGATTTTGAAGCACACGTCCCACATCACGGTTGCCGTAAACGAAAAGTAATAGGGAGGGAAACAGTTTGGGTCAGAAAGTAAATCCCCATGGCATTCGCCTTGGCATCGTCAAGGATTGGGATGCCCGCTGGTATGCAGACAAGGATTTCGCGCAGAATCTGCATGAGGACATCAAGATTCGCGATTACCTCAAGAAGAGCCTCCAGACCGCAGGTGTTCCCCGCGTGGAGACGGAGCGCAGCAAGAACCGCCTGAAGCTCACGATCCATACGGCAAAGCCGGGCATGGTCATCGGACGCGGCGGCTCGGGCATTGAGCAGATCAAAGAGGGGCTTAAGAACCTCACCGAGAAGCGCGTTGACATCAACATCGCAGAGATCAAGCAGCCGGATCTCGACGCGACGCTCGTCGCCGAGAACATTGCGGCACAGCTTGAGCGCCGCATTGCCTTCCGCCGCGCGATGAAGCAGGCGGTCGGCCGCACGATGCGCCTTGGCGCGAAGGGGATCAAGATCGCCGTCAGCGGTCGTCTCGGCGGTGCAGAAATCGCACGCCGCGAGTCCTATCGC
Organism: uncultured Selenomonas sp.; assembly: GCA_937981305.1. Taxonomy (GTDB): domain Bacteria; phylum Bacillota; class Negativicutes; order Selenomonadales; family Selenomonadaceae; genus Centipeda. The sequence goes on along the minus strand of CALJPB010000155.1, from coordinate 5,740 downwards.
GAGGGCAGCATTCCCCTGCACACACTGCGTGCAGACATCGACTACGGAACGGCCGAGGCACATACGACGTATGGCCGCATCGGCATCAAGGTCTGGATCTTCAAGGGCGAGGTTCTCCCCGACAAGAAGCAGGCACCGAAGAACAATAAGGAAAGGAGCGAGGCGTAATGTTACTCCCAAAGCGCGTTAAGTACCGCAAGCAGTTCCGCGGACGCATGAAGGGCAAGGCACAGCGCGGCAACACGGTCAGCCACGGCCAGTATGGTCTCGTCGCTCTGGAGCCGGCATGGATCACGAACCGCCAGATCGAGGCTGCGCGTATCGCGATGACGCGTTACATCAAGCGCGGCGGTAAGGTCTGGATCAAGATTTTCCCGGACAAGCCGGTCACGGCGAAGCCGGCGGAGACCCGCATGGGCTCCGGCAAGGGCTCGCCCGAGTACTGGGTAGCCGTCGTAAAGCCGGGCCGCGTCCTCTTTGAGATGGACGGCGTGGCGCGCGACGTTGCAGCAGAGGCGATGCGTCTCGCGGGGCACAAGCTCCCGATCAAGACGAAGTTCGTCGTACGCGAAGAAGTAGAGGGCGGTGAAGTGAATGAAGGTTGATGAGATCCGCGGCATGAGTGCCGACGAGCTCACGGAAAAACTCGCGTCGCTCAAGGAAGAGCTCTTTGGCCTCCGTTTTCAGCACGCTACCGGACAGCTCGACAACCCGATGCGTATCAAGGACGTAAAAAAGACGATTGCCCGCATCAAGACCATTCAGCGCGAGCAGGCAAACGCATAAATCTAAGTTACGGACATTTGTAAGATACGCAGAAGGAAGGAGGCTCATACACACATGAGCGATAGAAACGTACGCAAAGTGAGAGTCGGCAAGGTCGTGTCCGACAAGATGGACAAGACCGTTGTCGTTGCTGTCGAGGAGCTCGAGCAGCACAAAATGTATAAGAAACCGGTTAAGAAGACGGTGAAGTTCCACGCGCATGACGAGAAGAACGACGCGCACGTCGGCGACCGCGTCTCCATCATGGAGACCCGTCCGCTCTCAAAGACGAAGCGCTGGCGCGTGGTCGAAGTCGTCGAGCGCGCGAAGTAAGGAGGAACGAAATCAATGATACAGCAGGAAACAATCCTGAATGTCGGCGATAACACAGGAGCGAAGGAAATCCTCTGCATTCGCGTACTGGGCGGCTCGTACCGCAAGTATGCCAACATCGGCGATGTTATCGTCGCCTCCGTCAAGGCGGCAGCGCCGGGCGGCACGGTGAAGAAGGGCGATGTCGTCAAGGCGGTCGTCGTCCGCAGTGTCAAAGGACTGCGTCGTCCGGACGGTTCCTATATCCGCTTCGATGAGAATGCGGCCGTCATCATCAAGGACGATCACACGCCGCGCGGAACGCGTATCTTTGGACCTGTCGCACGCGAGCTGCGCGAGAAAGATTTCATGAAGATCGTCTCGCTCGCTCCCGAAGTTCTTTAAGGAGGAGGTGTTATTTTGTCGCTGGCAAAACTGAACGTCAAGAAGGGCGATACGGTCGTCGTTCTTTCCGGTAAGGATAAGGGTAAGCAGGGCAAGGTTCTCGAGGCACAGCCGAAGAAGGGCAAGGTCATCGTCGAGGGCGTGAACAAGGTGAAGCGTCACACGAAGCCGAGCCAGAGCGCACCGCAGGGCGGGATCATCACGAAGGAGGCACCGCTGTTTGCTTCGAAGGTGCAGCTCGTCTGCCCCGCGTGCGGCAAGGCGACCCGTGTCGCTCATCGCATCATCGGCGAGCGCAAGGTGCGCGCCTGCAAGAAGTGCGGCGAGCCGATCGAGCAGTAAGATTCGCGGAAAGGAGGAATACGCAAAGTGGAAAGACTTAAGGAAAAGTATCAGAAGGAAGTTGCGCCGGCTCTGACGGAGAAGTTTGGCTATAAGAATGTCATGCAGCTCCCGAAGGTGGAAAAGATCATCATCAACATGGGCGTCGGCGAAGCGGTCGGCAATCCGAAGGCTCTCGATGCCGCTGTGACGGATCTCACCGCCATTGCAGGGCAGAAACCCCAGCTCACGCGTGCGAAGAAGTCGCTTGCTGCGTGGAAGCTCCGCGAGGGCATGCCGATCGGCTGCAAGGTCACGCTGCGCGGCACGCGTATGTATCAGTTCCTCGACAAGTTCATGAATGTTGCGCTTCCGCGTGTCCGCGATTTTCGCGGGGTCAGCGAGAAGGCGTTCGACGGACGCGGCAACTATGCCGTTGGTCTGCGCGAGCAGCTCATCTTCCCCGAAATCGACTATGACAAGATTGACAAGATTCGCGGCATGAACATCGTCATCGTTACGAGCGCGCATACGGACGAAGAGGCAAAAGAGCTCCTCCGTCTCATGGGTATGCCGTTCCGCGCGTAACGGGCTAGGAGGAACAACTGTGGCAAAGAAGGCAATGATTGAGAAATGGAGCAAAGAGCCCAAGTTCTCGACACGCAAGTACAACCGCTGCAAGATCTGCGGACGTCCGCACGGCTACATCCGCAAGTTCGATATGTGCCGTATCTGCTTCCGTGAGCAGAGTTACAAGGGCGCCATCCCTGGTGTAACGAAGGCAAGCTGGTAACAAAAAGTCAAAGGAGGATATCGATTCATGGCAATGACTGATCCTATTGCAGATATGCTGACCCGCATCCGCAACGCAAACTCGGTCTACCACGAGAGCGTCACGATCCCCGGGTCGAAGGTCAAGACGGCAATCGCCGAAGTCTTGAAAAAGGAAGGCTTCATCAAGGACTACTCCTTCCAGGAGGACGGCAAGCAGGGCGTTCTCACCGTCACGCTGAAGTATGGAGCAAAGCGTGAGCACGTTATTTCCGGCCTGAAGCGCGTTTCCAAGCCCGGACTTCGCCAGTATGCAAAGCACGATGCGCTCCCGCGTGTTTACGGCGGCCTTGGTATCTCTGTGATCTCCACCTCAAAGGGGATCATGAGCGACAAGGACGCACGCAAGGCGGGGCTCGGCGGCGAAGTTCTCGCATTCGTATGGTAATGCACAGGCAGGAGGTGTAACAATGTCAAGAATTGGAAGAGCACCGATTCACATTCCGTCTGGCGTTACCGTCACGGTCGGTGCGGATAATCTCGTGAAAGTGAAGGGCCCGAAGGGTGAGCTTTCGCGCGAGATCCATCCGGATATGAAAATAACCGTCGAGGAAGGTGTCGTAACCGTCACCCGTCCTTCGGACGATAAAATGCACAGGTCGCTCCACGGTCTTTCCCGCACGCTCATCAACAACATGGTGGTCGGCGTGTCGGAGGGCTTCACGAAGACCCTTGAGATCAGCGGCGTCGGCTATCGTGCGGCAAAGCAGGGCAAGAACCTCAATCTCTCGCTCGGCTTCTCGCATCCCGTTGTCGTTGAGCCGCCCGAGGGCATCACGTTTGAGTGCCCCTCTGCTACGGTCATCACGATCTCCGGCATCAACAAGGAAGTCGTCGGTCAGACTGCAGCCGAGATCCGCGCACATCGTGAGCCGGAGCCGTACAAGGGCAAGGGCATCAAGTACGCCGGAGAGCATGTCCGCCGCAAGGAAGGCAAAGCCGGCGCGAAGGGCAAGAAATAAGAAGGAGAGGAGTGACACACTGTGCTTATCAAGCAGGATAAGAATAAGGCGCGCCAGAAGCGCCATCTGCGCGTGCGCAATCACATTGCGGGGACTGCGGCTCGTCCGCGCCTCAATGTATTCCGCAGCCTCAAGAACATCTACGCACAGATCATCGATGATGAAAAGGGCGTGACGCTCGTCTCCGCGAGCTCCAAGGACAAGGACTTCTCCCAGTACGGCGGCAACGTCGAGGCGGCAAAGGCAATCGGTGCCGCTGTTGCGAAGAAGGCTCTTGAGAAGGGCATCACCGAGGTCGTCTTTGACCGCGGCGGCTACATCTATCATGGCCGCGTTGCTGCTCTCGCTGAGGCGGCACGCGAGGCCGGTCTGAAATTCTAAAGGAGGGAAAGCATGGCTAGACATAACGAAAACGAGACGCCGGAGTTCGAGGAGCGTGTCGTATTCATCAACCGCGTATCGAAGGTTGTCAAGGGCGGCCGACGCTCCTCCTTCAGTGCGCTTGTTGTCGTCGGCAACAAGAAGGGGAAGGTCGGCTTTGGCATGGGCAAGGCTGCCGAGGTGCCCGAGGCGATCCGCAAGGGCATTGAGGATGCCAAGAAGAGCCTGATCGAGGTTCCGCTGCGCGAGGAGCGCACGATCCCGCATGAGATCACGGGGATCTTCGGTGCCGGCCGCGTGCTCTTAAAGCCCGCCGCCAAAGGTACCGGCGTGATCGCCGGCGGCCCTGCGCGTGCGGTGCTCGAGCTTGCGGGTGTGCGTGACATCCTCACGAAGTCGCTCGGCTCGTCCAACCCGAACAACATGGTTCGCGCAACGATGGAAGGTCTCATCGGCCTCAAGAACCCCGCCGATGTGGCAGCACTGCGCGGCAAGACCGTGCGCGAGATTTTTGGCTGATAAGGAGGAACGAACATGGCAAAAGTCAGAGTAACGCTGACACGCAGCTTGATCGGTCGTCCTGAGACGCAGCGCAAGACTGTGAAATCGCTCGGACTGCGTAAGCGCAACTCCGTTACCGAGCTTCCCGACACGCCCGCCGTGCGTGGGCAGCTTCACAAGGTCTCCCACCTCATCACGGTGGAAGAGATTGCAGACTGAAGAGGGGAGGCAAACATCTATGAAACTGCATGAATTACAGCCCGCTGAGGGATCGCGTGCCACGCGTAAGCGTGTCGGCCGCGGCATCGGCTCGGGTATGGGCAAGACTTCGACGCGCGGCATGAAGGGGCAGAAGTCCCGTGCCGGCGGCGGTGTCCGCAGCGGCTTTGAGGGCGGTCAGATGCCTCTCTACCGTCGTCTCCCGAAGCGCGGCTTCAAGAACATCTGGGCAAAGACCTTTGCCGAGGTGAACGTCGGAAGCCTGAACTGCTTCGAGGACGGTGCGACGGTCGATCCCGTTGCACTCATCGAGGCGGGCATCCTCAAGAATGTCCGTGACGGCATCCGCATCCTCGGCGATGGCGAGCTCACGGCGAAGAATCTCACCGTACGTGCGCAGGGCTTTACGCAGGGCGCGGCGGAGAAAATTGCAGCGGCAGGCGGCAAAGTAGAGGTGATCTAAGGTGCTCCAAGCCCTTGGAAACATCTTTCAGATTCCGGAACTGCGCCAAAAGATCGTATTCACCCTCATCATGTTCGCCGTGTTCCGCATGGGGACGCACATCCCCGTGCCCGGCGTCGATCCGACGGCGATCGAGCAGCTCTTTGCACAGGGCACGCTGTTCGGCCTCCTCGATCTCTTTTCGGGAGGTGCGTTCAGCAAGTTCTCCATCTTTGCGATGAGCATCACGCCGTACATCAACGCGGCGATCATCATGCAGCTTCTCACGGTTGTCATTCCGACCTTGGAGCAATGGTCCAAGGAAGGGCAGGAAGGGCACAAGAAAACGACGAAGGTCACACGCTACCTGACCGTAGCTCTCGCCTTTTTCCAAGCCATCGGCATGTCGATTGGCTTGAAGCAGGCGATCTTGAATCCCAACCCCGTCTCCATTCTGATCATCGCGATCACGTTGACGGGAGGCACGATATTCCTCATGTGGATCGGCGAGCAGATCACGGCGAACGGCGTCGGCAACGGCATATCGCTCATTATCTTTGCCGGTATCGTCGCGGCACTGCCGAAGAACATCGGCACGATC
>CALJPB010000154.1 GCA_937981305.1 uncultured Selenomonas sp. | reverse complement strand
TGCCGCCCACGACGCCCGAGAAGATCTCCGTCGTATTGCGGAGCATATTGACGTACGGATCGTAGATGGTCTTGAAGAAGAGCGCGGGACGTGCGTGGATGTGCATCTTCTGCGATTCGGCGCTGCCGCCGAACGCCTTTACAATCTGCGCCCAGATCGGACGCACAGCGCGGAGCTTTGCGATCTGCAGGAAGAAGTTCGCGCCCATCGAGAAGCCGAATGCGATCTGCGCCGCCGCCTCGTCAATCGTCAGCCCGCGCTCGCACAGTGCGCGCAGATACGCCGCCGCCGTCGCCAGACACGCAGCGACCTCCTGCACATCGTTTGCGCCGCCGCTGCTGTAGACATCGCTGCGGACGAACACCGTCCTGACGCGCGGCGCATGTGCCGTCGCCCAACGTGCCGCCGCCGCGAGGCTGTCATAGTGGGCATCGAGGGAGGCGGGGAGCTTCCCGTCCGTCACGAATGCGCCGATGGGATCCGCGCCGATGATGCCATGCAGCTTCCCCACATCCTCGCCCGCCGCGCGACGCGCCGCCGCAACGAGGGAGAGCAGGGGGACGGCATTCGCGCCCGCATACATATAGAGCGGGAATTTCGCAAGATCAAGTCCCGCGAGCATGGTGTGCATATCCTCGACCGTCGTGACACTCGTACCGAGATCGCCGACCTTCTCCGCCTGACGCGCATCAATCCCCGCACGTGAGGCGGAGTCGAGTACGATGTGGTAGATCGTCGAGCCCTTGTCGTTCTCGTGGCGCAGGAGCTCATTGTTCTCCGACGGCAGCGTCTCATCGCACGCCTGCGCGATGCCCCACGGCCGCCCGATGTAGCCTGCCGCGTCCACACCGCGCAGGTAGTCTCCCATGCCGGGCATCACACTCTTCGGCAGGATCTCCTCCGTGTGTTTCCGCGTATACATCGGGTCGAAGGTGATGCCCTCGTAGGTCTTTGTGAACATCTTCTTCTCAAACGGTGCGCCCTTGAGGAGTGCCTCGCACGCGGCTTTCCACTCCTCGTCTGTGGGCGGCGTGAATTCATCGAGCGGAACGTCGGGGAAATCCTCAATGTCCGCCGATTTCTTCAGAAGTTTCTGAAGTTCCTCGTCACTCGACCGTTCTTTTTCTTCCGGCATAGTACGTCCTCCTTTAATTTATTGCGGGAAGGCTCTGTCCGTTCAATGGGTGAACAGACTAAGAAAAAAGCAATTCTGTGCATATTGCGCGGAATTGCATTCCTTGAAAAAAAATCGCCCTGAGCTTCCACCCTCAGAGCGTAGCTTCCATATAGGAAGCAAAACGAGAACTGAAAAGATGAGCAATGTTTCCCCAAGGAGCGCATACTCCTTCATCCCGGGGAAATCTCTGGGTATGGGATACTTTTCACATACACACAGATCTCCTCAGGATCGTTCCACGCGCCGCAAGAAGGGCATTCTATGCAAAGAAAAAGCCCATTCCACGGTGTGCAGAACGGGCTTTTTCGGTATCGTTACTCAGTTCCCGATGGTCTGGTCTAAGCGCCAAACTCTCTCTCGAGGCGAACGAATCCGCAAAATCTCCATCCCCATCACTCGCAGGTCAATCGGTGATTGTTAATCAAGCAGGTCTCCTGGCTCCAGTTCATCGCTCATCCACACCTTCCCGGAGATTTCTCCCCAGTGACTGCTGACACGAGGTCAGCGCGTGGACTCGCTCCCTGTTACAGTGGCGTGACCGCTCCGGCTTATACCGGATTCCCTATGAAGCAATTGAGGCTCTGCATGGCAAAACCTCTGCACTTGATCCATCAACAATATTTAGTTTTTATGGTACGATAGAATAGTAACACCGAAATCGCTTCTTGTCAACAAAAAAAGAATCACTGCGTGAATTATCTCACAGTGATTCCTCATTTGCATAATTTTCATCAATCGATGACATAGACCTCGACGGAGCGGCGACCAAACTCAATCGCCTCGTCGTAACTCTCCATGCAGAGATCAATCGTATTGCCGACGATCGCGCCGCCCGTATCGGCGGCGATCGCCTCGCCGTAGCCGGGGATGT
>CALJPB010000153.1 GCA_937981305.1 uncultured Selenomonas sp. | reverse complement strand
CTTGGACTCCTGCTTCGCCTGATCGCCGCCGCCGCAGCCGACAAGCGCGAGACTCACGAGAGCACCGGTCAAAACAAGTGCCAATTTCTTCAGTTTCATAGGAAAGCCTCCTCAAATGAGATAAAATCAAAAGAGGGACGCCGCACACAAGGCAGCAATCCCTCCCATGAAGGAATCCTGAGAGTCCCTCGAAAAATCCTTAGAAACGTGCTGCGCGCTTCGCATTGAAGCAGTCGCGGCAGTAAACCGGACGATCCGTCTTCGGCTCGAACGGGACTTCCGTATCCTTGCCGCACTCAGCGCAGACCACATGGAACATCTGACGCTCGCCGCTGCTCTGCTCGTCACGACCGCGACGACGCTTGTCACGGCAGTCACGGCAGCGTGCCGGCTCGTTCTCAAAGCCCTTCTCTGCGTAGAACTCCTGCTCACCGGCCGTGAACACGAAATTGCCGCCGCATTCCTTGCATACGAGTGTCTTGTCTTCAAATGCCATTCTTCCACAATCTCCCTTGAAAAAATATAGTTAGTCTCTCCATCCGCCGAACTGGGAAAGCGTTCACTGAGATTATGGTACGGCAAAGCTTGATTACATAAACAAGGCTTCACGCGTTCATTGAACGACTATCAGGTCTTGAGGAACGGATTTCAACGCTCTGTATTATACCGATGTTTTTCATAAAGTGCAAGCATTTTTTCTATACTTCATGATATCGGTCAAAACAGGCTCTCTTGAACGTCCAGCCAGCTCACCTGCACCACATCGTGCACACGGTCGTCCGCCTCCGCATGACCGATGAGGAACGGAGACAGAGGATCATGGCGGCGACGATTCTTCTGCACCCGTATAAAATGTATATTCGCATAGCAGTAGCGGCAAAGATGCGGACAGCTGTCGTACGCGCCGATGTCCGCGCCGAGGTAACAGTCACACTCCTTGCGCTGCCGCTGATATTTCGGAAATCGAAGCCGTCGGCCGAGTGCGCGTTCATAGATACGCGAAGTCATGCAGCCGCCCGTATCCGCGCCGAATGCAGCAAGTTCCTCCCCGCCGCCGCACGGGTAGACAGTCATGCCGTATGCTTTTGCCGTCTCCACAATGTATGCGCCGAGTTCCATCCGTTCCGCGTGTGTCACCTCGCGCCCCTCGGGGAAGTTCCGCCGCGTCTTGGCATAGCGCATGAGAAAGCTGATGACGACCATCTCCGTCGCACCCGCAAGCATCTCTGCCATCATCGAAAACTGCCCTCGATGCCAGCTGATCGTATGTCGTTCATCGATAATAATGGGATCGTACCGCCAGCCGATCGCGTGCGCGCCAACAATCTCCGAGAGCCGGCGAAAGGCGCGCGCGACCTCCTGCCACGGCGGCACATACGGCTCGATGTCCCTTCCGTAGGGCGTGATGGTGACGTACCAGAACTGTCCGAACGGCGCGAGAAGAGTCATGTGCGGGAGTATGGGGGCGGGGTTCTTCGTACAGAACGCGATAAGATCGACAACGGACGGGTCGAGGCGGTAGCGCGTGACTTGCTGCTCGTCGTAGGGGTTGCGTACACAGACCTCGCCCGCACGCAGACGGTTCACGAACCACGGCGCATAGAACGCAGGGATATCCGTACGCATTCCCGTGTGCAGGATCATCGTACTCCCCCCCTTTTTTCATAGAATAGCACAGCCACACGTAAAAATAAATCCCCGATCACCGCAGTGATCGGGGATATGACATGATACGCTTCAGAGATAGCGAATGTAGATGTAGATGTTCGAGATAATGATGGTGAACGTCATGATCGGGAGCGCGATCTTCATGAAGCCGAGGAAGGAGATCGGCCGTCCGCGCTGCGCCGACATAGAGGCGACGACGACGTTGGCGCTCGCACCGATGAGCGTTCCGTTGCCGCCAAGGCACGCGCCAAGTGCAAGCGACCACCAGAGCGGGTCGAGGTTCGTGAGCCCCATTTGCCCCATATCCTGAATCAGCGGAATGAGCGTCGCAACAAACGGAATGTTGTCGATAAATGCGGATGCGAATGCGCTCATCCAGAGGATAAGGATCGCCGTTGCCTCGACATCACCGCCCGTCGCCTTGATCGCCTCGGCAGCGAGCATTCGGATCACGCCCGTCTCGACAAGCGCGCCGACGAGGATGAAGAGTCCGCCAAAGAAGAAGATCGCCGGCCACTCGATCTTGGAGAGTACCTTGACAATCGTGTTCTCATCACGCGTCGCCGTGAGGAGGAGCAGCAACCCTGCGCCCGAGAGCGCGACCGTTGCAGACTCAAGCCCGAGGCTGCCATGCAGGACGAAGAGTGTGATCGTCAGGAAGATAACGGCAAGACATTTGCGCAGGAGGCTGTGATCCGTAATCTGCGCATCTGCAGGAAGACGCATGATCTTGTCCTGGAGCTCCGGCTGTGTGTGCAGACTCTTTCGGTAAAGCGCAATAAGAATGAATTGTACTAAGATAAAGATAATTATAGAGACAAGCGTCAGGTTTTCCACGAACGCCATAAAGTCGAGTCCAACCGCACTGCCGATCATGATGTTCGGCGGGTCTCCAATGAGCGTTGCCGTTCCGCCGATATTGGAGGACAGGATCTGTGAAATCAGATATGGCATGACATCGACTTTAAGCTGTGATGTAATGCTGAAGGTAATGGGCACGGTCAGCAGAACCGTTGTGACGTTGTCGAGCAGAGCCGAGCAGACCATCGTGATGGTCGAAAGCACGACGAGGAGTGCGATCGGCTGCGCCTTGACCTTCTGTGCCGCCCAAATCGCAAGGAAGTTGAAGAGTCCCGTCTCACTCGTGATGTTCACAATAATCATCATGCCCATGAGGAGTCCGAGCGTGTTGAAGTCAATGTGATGAATCGCGGTCTCCTGGTTGATGATTCCGAGGAGGATCATCAGCATGGCGCCACAAATACCAATGATGGTGCGGTGAATCTTCTCTGAAATGATCAGCGCGTAAGCCGCGACGAAGATCACGATAGCAACAATTGTGCTTGTTTCCACTGGTTACACTTCTTTCTTCATAAATTTTTAATAATAAATCTCAAAACACCTTTCATCTTGGAGCCCGCCCGCGAAGAAGCCGCCTCACCTCCCTTTCGTCTCTTTCGGCGCGAGCATGATCGTCGTGCCCTCGCGCTTGATGTCTATGCGATAATTCTTGATGCCCTCGGCGAAGAGATCAAGTTTCAGCTGCAGAAGCTCCTTGCCCAGCCGATCGAGAAGTTCAGGCGTGAGTGCCGCTCGCGAAAGATCCGCTTCCTTTTCGCGCACGGCGCGGCGGCGCTTTTCCTCCTCGTGCGCTTCATGCGCGAGGAAGCAGTCTTCGAGCGTCGCCTCTTCCTCGAAGCCTTGAATCATCGCCTTGTCAGAAAGCCCCTTCGGTATCTTGCTCATATTAGCCCTTGACCTTTCCCCAGGAATCCTTGAGCCCGACGACGCGGTTGAACACGAGCCTGTCGGGACGCGTATCCTTGTCCACGACGAAATAGCCCGTGCGCAGGAACTGATAGTGCGTGCCTTCCGCCGTGCGTGCAAGACTCGGCTCGACCTTCGCCCCCTCGATGACTTCGAGCGAATGCGGATTCAAGGACGAGATGAAGTCTGCCGCCTCTTCCTCCTCATCTGACTTCAAAAGATAATCGTAGAGGCGCACTTCAGCA
>CALJPB010000152.1 GCA_937981305.1 uncultured Selenomonas sp. | reverse complement strand
GTTGACGACAGCGCCAAGGTGCTTGAGATGACCATCGACGATCTGGATCTTTCCGTCCGTTCCTTCAACTGCCTCAAGCGCGCCGGCATCAACACCGTTGCCGATCTCGCGCAGAAGACCGAGGACGATATGATGAAGGTGCGCAATCTCGGACGCAAGTCTCTGGATGAAGTGAAGAAAAAACTTGAGGAGCTTGGACTCTCCTTGAGACAGGAAAACGAATAACGATAGGAGTGGGAAACACATGAGAAAGCTCGGACGCAATTCCGCGGCCCGCAAGGCTCTCCTCAGGAGCATCCTCACATCCTTCTTCAAGTATGGACGCATTGAGACGACCGAGGCAAAGGCAAAGGAGCTCCGCTCCCTCGCCGACGGTCTTATCACGCTCGCCAAGCGCGGCGACCTCAGTGCACGTCGTCAGGCGATTGCAGCTCTGGCGGAGGAGGATGTTGTACGCAAGCTCTTCGGCGAAATCGCAGAGAAGTACACAGACAAAAAGAGCGGCTACACCCGCATCTTGAAGCTCGGTCCCCGTCGCGGCGACGCTGCCCCGATGGCTATCATCGAGCTCGTGTAAGTGACATCGTGAAAAACTCCCGGAACGAAAGTTTCGGGAGTTTTTTGTTGCATTCTTCATCGCTTTGTATTTATAATAATATCAGATAGAGTGCTGTGATAGGGGAGTGATTTTATGCGTACGAGAGATTTTAACGCACTTAATGACCTGCTCTTCAAGTTCGTCTTTGGGCATGAGGAACGAAAGGCGGTTACGCTTTCCTTTATCAATGCGACGCTTCAGCTGGAGGGGACGAATGCGTTTGTCGATCTTCACTTTGCCGATCGTGCGCTTGAGCCCGAGGAGGCGGAGGGGAAGACATCTGTGCTTGATCTGCTCTGTGTTACAAATGATGAGACACAGGTCAACATCGAGGTTCAGGTGCAGAACCGTCAGAACATGGCACAGCGCAGTCTGTACTATTGGGCAAAGCTGTATCAATCGTCTTTGCGCAAGAGTAAGGCATACGATACACTCCGAAGAACAGTGACGATCAATCTGCTTGCGTATTCTTTTCTTCCGCAGAAGGGCTTTCACAACGTATACGGTCTCTACGATTCGGCAAAGTTGCATCGTCTGACGGATGATATTGAACTGCATTTTTTGGAGCTGCCGAAGGTACGGCGGCAGGATTTGCGCAGTATGCGCCAGCTTGATAAGTGGATGGCGTTTATGAATAACAAGCTGAGTAATGAGGAAATGGAGGAACTTGCGATGAGTGAAGCAGCCATTGGGACGGCGTGGGATGCAATCGACGATTACTTGCAGGATATGAGTCGTCGTCGCAGATATGAGGCACGGGAGAAGTATGAGCATGATTATGTGTCAGACATGAAAGGATCGCGTGAGGAAGGTCGAAAAGAAGGTCATAAAGAAGGCCTTCGTCTTGGCGCACAGCGTACTGCGCTCAATCTTTTGCGCATGAATCTGCCGATGGCAACCGTTGTCACAGCCTCAGAGCTTTCAGAGGAGGACGTACGAACACTTGCGCAGAAGCACGGAATAACTGTTCAGTAAGAGCGTACACAAAATAAGGCTGCCTTGGGATCAGACGATTCCCATAGACAGCCTTTTATTGTACGGATTATGCCACGTTCGGATCTTGTGCAAGTATCGCCGCAAGTTCCTCCTCATCCTCGGTGACAAACAGCGTCTTTTCGTTGATGAACCGAACAAAGCCGGGGACAGCCCCCGAGGGTTTCTTGACGAAACGGACGGCGGTGTAGTCGACGGGGACGTTCGAGGAACCGCGTGCCTTGCTGAAATGTGCGGCAATCTGAGCGGCGAGGTGGAGGGATGTCTCACTCGGCTCGTCTCCGTTTGTCCGTAGGATGACGTGCGAGCCGGGGATGTCGCGGACATGTAGCCAGATGTCCGTCGGTGCGGCGGTCTTGAAGGTAAGCGCGTCATTCTGTGCGTTATTCTTGCCCACTAAGATCGTTGTGCCATCGGGAGCGGTAAAGGAGAACGGATGCGCACGGCGATCCTTGCTGCGCTTCGGCAGTTTTTCGTGGAGGTAGCCCGAAGTAATCAGCTCATCCTGTATCTCTGCAATCTCGGCAAGACGAGTGGAGGAGTCGAGCGATGTCTCGATGCTCTCAAGGTGGCGGATGTTCGCCATGCAGTGCTCCTGTTGGACGGCGAGCAGCTGCTGCGCACGCTTCAGCTTGTCATATTTCTTATAGTACGCCTGCATATTCGCAATGATGCCGATGCGTCGGTCGAGTGGAATCGTGATCGTTTCGCCGTTTTCGCTGTAGATGTTCGGGACGGTGATCTCATCGTCAGCATGGTCGCTGTACTGATACTGATAGGTCATCAGATTGTCGGCACAGATCTTCTGTTCCTCGGCATTCTCAGCCGCCGTGATCTCTGCGCCAAGTTTCTCGTATTTCTCACGTGCGCGCGCGAGTTCGGTACGTACGAGGCGACGAAAGCGTTCGCGGTCGGGAATGACATAGCTGCCGAGCCGTTTGTCTGCGTCGATCATCAGTGCGCTAAGCGTGGGATAGGAAATGCGTGTGGTTTTGGGAAGGTCACTGAGGGGAAATGCTGCCATTGCCGTGACTTTGCCGTTTTCGTCCAGACGCAGGGACGGCGCAGGGCTCTCCATCCATGCGCGAAGTTCCGTGAGTGCGCCGGAAACTGCCGCGAAATCTGACGCATCCAGTTTGGAGACGGCAATGTTCGGCGTAAGACCTGCAAGGAAACAGATCTCCTTTGCCGAGACGGGGCCAAAGCCAAGAACCGCGCCAATGAGTGCCTGAAAGAGTTTTGCGTCGTTGTCCGACTGTATGCGTGTGATAATGTCTGCGATGTCTGCCGTAAAGAGATCGTGTTTGTCCTGCGCGGGCGGTAGGGTGTAGGGGATGCCCTTGAACACGGTGCGCACGCGGCTCGTGTTCTCGCCGATGCGGCGCAGTGCCTCGGTGATGATGCCGTCCTCGTGGAGGATGATGTTGCTGTATTTGCCGATGAGTTCGAGGGTGAGGGTGCGCGTTGTGATGCGCCCGCCGCCCGCGATCACGTCAATGTCGAGGTGGATAATGCGGTCGCGTCCCTCCTGTCGTACGGCGGCAATACGTCCCGTCTCAAGCTGTTTGCGCAGAAGCATGACAAAGGTCGGCGGTTCGGCAGGATTCTCGGGTGCATTCTCAATGAGATGTGCGGATGGGTTGCTTGCGTTCGTATTGATGTAGAGAAGGCGGTTTTGTCCCGGCTGGCGCACGGAGAGAACGATGGACTGCTTATTCGGCTGGTTGATTTTGTCGATGCGTCCGCCCGTGAGTGCATCCGCGAGTTCACGCACGAGGGCGGACATGGAGAAGCCGTCAAGGCTCATAGGTATCACTTCTTTCTAGTTCATAAAAATTATACACATGAACAGCGTAATAGGCAAGGTTGGGGCATGGTAAATGCCGACGTGCAAACTCCCCGCAAACGCCTCGTTACGCAAGCGGTCGGGCACTTATCTGTCTAAATACCTGCGGACTTCTTAAACGCGCTTCGCTTGAACGAAAGAAATCCGCCGGGGGCAGAACGTGCCCTTTGCTCCGCTTGCTTCACTAGGGTTTGCTTAGGAGTATCGCACGTCTATGGTTTCTCACGTCCGAAATATTTAAGAA
>CALJPB010000151.1 GCA_937981305.1 uncultured Selenomonas sp. | reverse complement strand
ATAGAAAACAAAGGGGCTAACGTCAATAAGTAAAGAGAGCACTCATACGTATAATACAGATATTTTTTTTTCACGTCCTCTAAGCAGAACGCACCATTCTCATATTGTCTCTTTATAAAATACAGTGTCCCACTCATTACTAGTACAGCAACATAAGCAATAAATCTACGAATGCCTATAGGTTCGGCGAAATAGTTTATTCCACCGATATCAAGAGAAAATACAAGCAAAAGGATCTGATCAATATTATCTACTAGGAATACGGATACGAAAGGAGCAAGCCCCCCTATGCAACACATAATATTTATAAGATACCGCCCATATTTATATTGTCTGATATAGTGAAAAGCCAAAAACGGTAAATAGATCACAGCCGCGATATGTATTGTTGCCGTAATAAAATTCGGCAGTAAAAAACCGAGACCTTCTAACTTCCCTCTTGAAGCCATCCAGTATATTCCGACTAGCAAACCTATCTCGACACACCAATTTCGAATCTGAATCACATCAAAAAAAGCAGGATAAATGAAATACAGCAACAAGACAAATATCGGTATAGCTGTAATTTTTCGTATAACCAAGAATATTATAAACAGGAGCCCCCCTGTCATAATAACCCTAAAATCAAAGTACGAAAAACCAATCTCATAAAACAACTTAGTAATAAATACATAACCATAATCTGTTCGTACATATCCTAGCAGGGGAAAAATATCCATCGCTTCAAGCGAATAATCTTTACTATTCTTTAAAGCTAGATACAAATTTTCATAAGGAATGTAGTCCGCATTGTCATAACCAAAGCAAAAGGTTAGCATTAGCATGAATAGAGACGCAAATGCAACAACACTATTATTATGTTTCTCAACAACAGAGAAAAACAATCCAAACATTAAAAAGGTTAACAGTATTGTCATATAGACCCCCTCTGCATCATTTTAGATTTTTAAGAACACACGAATATATTCAGCCCATCCTATACAAATCTAACGCTTCTTCATTCCATTCGTCAGTCTTGACCACCAGTTCTATAACACAAATTCAATACCGACCGAGTATGATCCACGCCAAGCTTCGGACATATTCACGAAATGGCTCTCTACAAAGCTTTCCATACCGTAACACGCGAATATTGTTGATAATCGTATGAGGGCACTCTGCAACCAGTCGCAAAAATTCTTTGCAGTCAGTAGGAATCTTTATCTCCGTCTGGTTGTAAATAAGCTTCGCATACTGCGTAGCATGCCGTCCATTTTTCCAACGAAACCCCTTTAAGCGCAAGAAAAAATTTCTCCATCCACCCATTTCCGCACCGACTTGATTCCTTTCATGTTGTCGATAAAGTATGTGCGGTGTATGGTCAAAGATATTCACTCCAAACACTTCTGCCAATTTACAAGCCCATGCATCATGGAAACCATCTTTCCATTCGAATCGAATCGCAGTCAAAATTCGATGGAAGGATCTATTCCAAACCATTGTGCAGCCGGATGCTGCATTGGGTCGGAAGAACACATTCAATAGGCCAGGTTGATAAGGAACATCCTCTCGATTCAGTGTCTCTAACTTTTCATCCACAATCATTTTCATGGAAGAATATAATGCAGGTCTATCTTCCTGTTGGAAAAATTCAATCGCGGATGAAATCTTATCCAAAAGCCAAACATCATCCTGATCGGCAAAAGCGTAATAGTCAAATGTGCTGTGTTGTGATTGGTAAACAAGCTGCATGAAGCTTCGTGTAGATCCTACATTATTTCCTTTTTCCCAAAAGATATTGTCATGTATCGTTGCATAATTTTCTAAAATATTCTGCGTTGCATCGTTCGAACCATCATCGCGAACATACAAGGTTAACTCAAAATCACCCTCCTGCAATAAAATACTATCTATTTGTTCCTTAATATATTTTTCACCATTGTATGTTGATAAAAAAACACAGACTCTTGCTGAAGACGCGCCTCTCTTCCTCTCATGAATTAACTCCAAATCCATTTCTCTTTTTGATCCTCCATGTATGCTCTTCATCGGTATACAATCAAGTATTATCAAACTCATTCAAGATTAGGCAAAGTCCCAATCATTCGCTCAAACATATCTGGCAGCCCCCAGCGCGGCTGCCATCCAAGCATTTGAATCTTTTTCGTATCAAGGTTCATATAGAGTTCCGGCGGATAGATAGAGGCACTCTTTTCATCTGCTTGGATGACAACATGAACCGCATCGCCATACTTCTCTCGAACACAAGGCAGATTTGCAACACACTCTGCCATCTCACGAATCGAGCAGTAAGCCCCCTCATTTGCCGCATTGTATGCTTCACCATTGCTGCCACAAAGGAGAACCGTGAGTATTGCAGTGACTGCATCCGCCGTATAAAGATACGAGCGTTCTGTACCACCCTGCGTTGTTAGAACGATGTCTTCGCCCCGAAGCGCCGATCGCATGAACTGTGCAAACACACGACTATCGTCATGATGCACCCCTGCACCAAATGTCTGTGTCAAGCGAATGACCCTAGCGGGAACAGCATATTCTGAAGCATACGCACAGCAAAGTGCCTCGATCATGCGTTTCGCCTCAGGGTAGGAATTACGAGGACGCATGGTATTGACAAAGCTCTCATGCCCTTCGTCCACTTTTTCTCTCCGATGAAGCGCACCATAGACCTCCATACTGGAGAGAAAAAGAAAGGCTTGGCATTTCTTCTCATACGCAAGTTCCAGAAGCGTCATAGCTCCCGTCAAATTCTCACGTATGGTCTCCACGGGACACTCGGCAAAATAGCGGCTTGCCGTCGGACTTGCACCATGAACGATGTAATCAACAGGTTCTCCAATCGATGGAATGTTCATAAGGTCACCGTAAACGAAAGAGAGCGGTGCCCCCTCCCTCAGGAGTTTCTGAAAACGTGTCGCTGCCTTTTTCTCATCACGCACGAGAGCAAGAATCCGCACGGATACACCACGCTTCAAAGCCACATAGGAGAGGGCAGAAGTCAAGTTAAACCCAAGCAATCCTGTTCCGCCTGTGATAAGAATCGTCTTTCCTTGAAGCTCCTCCCATGGGAGAAAGGATGCATTCGCAATATGCTCCATATCCTCATGAAACACCGCATTTTCAATCCACATTAGGAACTCTCCTCTAAGTAATCGTTTCGATTATAACGGCAATGCCTCAAAGTCCGACAATCTGCATATTTTCTTTCGCATCCAACAATGCGCGAAAGAGATAAAAATCCGTCGGCGTTGTAATCTTAATGTTCTCGACAGGTCCTGTCACGGTATGAAGCTCTGCTCCATAGTGCTGCATCATCATCGCCGAGTCAATAAAATCATACCGCCCCTCCGTCTGAGCACGCAAGTGTGTCTCATAGAGATCCATGAGATAAAAACACTGCGGCGCACGTGCCATAGCACAGCGGGAGCGGTTGAAA
Source organism: uncultured Selenomonas sp. (assembly GCA_937981305.1). Taxonomy (GTDB): domain Bacteria; phylum Bacillota; class Negativicutes; order Selenomonadales; family Selenomonadaceae; genus Centipeda. The sequence goes on along the minus strand of CALJPB010000151.1, from coordinate 1,524 downwards.
ATCTGACCAACCTCACCTGTTTCTTCTTGAACAAAGATCGTCTCGATGGCAGGTGTTGTCGTCACTGCGTTTCCATGAATCTTGACGGAATCCAAACACGCTGTAATGGTCTCGGCATCAATCAGAGGTCGTACACCATCATGTACCAAGACAACATCTTTATCGCTTTTAGAACGCTGCCGTGCACTTGAAAGACCCGCAAATATCGATGCCTGACCTGTCCCCCCACCGGGAACTATATCAATGACTTTTTGGATATGATAGTCACGAAGCAGCTTCCTCGCATGATCAATCCACGACGAAATACATACAAGTACAATCTCATGAACCTGTGGATGGTTTTCAAATTGTTCCAACGTATAGATGAGGACAGGCTTCCCGTGCATTTCCAAGAACTGTTTAGGCATTGCCCTCGTGTTCATGCGCTTGCCCGCGCCGCCGGCAAATATGACTGCGATATTCATGTCATCCCACCGTTCTGCATTTTATCCTTGACAATCCATGTAACATTCTTTTGAACTTCAAACTTTGTGATATAGTGTTTTTCTCTTTTTTCGACCGGCGGAATCTGCATATAGTCGCCATAAAGATGTGTCAGATACTGCTCCACTCGTTTTGATACCGGCACTTGAACGCCTTCAAAAGAAATCTTTTTCGTTGGTATAAACGCACTTGTCGGCAGCGTTTCTCCATGATAATGATTTCGGCCTGTTGGTACTGTCATGTATTCGCTTGGCGTTCCCTGAACAAAACGATCAAAATAATTGATGACATAGCTTGCATCAAAAGGTAAGATTTTTCCTAAAAAAAGTGCCACGAAATACCGAAGGCGTCGAGCACTATTTTGCTGATACATTTCTTTTGTAGAATCATTTTCATGTTGACTAATCAGCAAGCTCGCACCGATGAAATGCAAAAAATCGGAAAAATATCCTTTTATTTTCCGACGCAGCAATGAATTGGGCGTATAATCTATGGGAAATATATCAATCCACAGCCCATCATACTGCAGAGCATCAAAGGCTTCCCGACAAACAGTACCCTTTTTATATATTTTCATAAAGGAGTATACAACATGATCGGTATTTGGCGCAGACATATCATATTCATGCCCCATCTCTTCGGAAAAGGCTGCCTTAAATCGTTCATAGTCCGCTCTCGGCATATTGATATCCAGATCATCATCCCACGGGATAAAGCCATGATGCCGCACCGCTCCCAATGCGGAACCTCCACCAAGCATAAAGGTAATATCATGTTTTTCGCATACATATTGCAAATCGAGCAGCATACGCAATAAAGCGGACTGCAGCGTCCTACGTTCTTCTTCGGTTATTTCATGAAGAGACAAGCAAAATCCCCCTATGCGTTTCTCCTGGAGCGCGCAAAGTTTTGAAAGATGAAGCCACGAACCCGGTTAGGCATCAACACTTGCAGAATAAAACGAATCACAATATTGTATGCACAAGTCAGAATACTAATGAATCCTTTTTTCCACATATATTGCTGCAGGCGCGTTTCACT
>CALJPB010000150.1 GCA_937981305.1 uncultured Selenomonas sp. | reverse complement strand
TCCTTGCTCCTGCATATAGGCGTCGTGCGATTGTCGAGCGTCGCAATGAAGCGGTAGTACGTCATGCCCGCATCCTTGATGGAGTCGAGCGCCGCCTGATTCTGCACGTAGTTAAGTTCGGTACGGACGAGCCGCACCGCCTCTTTCGTGCCAACACCCATGCGCTGGCGCACGTCACGCGTCATCTCCTGCACGGATACGCCCCGATGCGCAGCGGCGATGATGTTCTGCTGAATGACCTTTGCGAGTTTGGCGTTATTCGACCAAATTCGCTTGGAGTAGTTCTTACCGCTCCACGGGACGCGCAGGATGCGCTCAAGCTTTTCTCCGTCCACGAGGGACACAGTTCCCTGCAAGCCGCGCTTCTTGCCGATCTCGTAGAGTCCGTGATAGTAGAAATCCTCATAGCCCGATTTCAGGAACTTTTTCATTGCCTTCTCGGACTTCTCAGAGAGAAGTGCCATTTCTTTTAGTGTGCCTGCTCTCAGTGCGTCAAGCCGTGTGATGCGGCTGCGCATGGCGAGCGTATTTAGCTCACGCTGTAGCTCGCTGCTCCCCGTCGCGTTGATCTCCTTGACGTACTCATCGAGATCCATGCGCCACACGCGATATTCCTTGCCCGTGAGGAGCTGCTGCGCCGCCGCCATATCCATTCCGTTGTCGGTTGCGAATCGTTGATAAAGGGCGCTGATGTCCTTTTCAATATGGGCAAGGGACTGTTCATAGTACGCCTTTAGCTCCTGCTCGATCTCAGTGCGGCTCTTCTTGTCCCATTTCTTCTCAAGTTCCTCCTGCCGCTTTTTCCAGTACTTCTCCGTCGGTGTCGCCTTCGTCTTCGCCATGTGCGCCCGCCCCCGTCAGTTCTCCATAGTCCCCTAGCTCCTGCTCCCTCCGCAGTTCCTCGAGTTCCTCGGCAGGGTCGGTCACAAAGGGCAGGAGAGACAAAAGACGCTTTTGCGAAACAAGCCCGTAGAGGGCCTTTACAATGTCCGCCTGCTCCTGATTGTTGGCGGGGATATTCGCCGTAAATGTGATCTCGATGTCGCGAAAATCAATATCTGCCTTACTCTTCGTGCGGAGCATATCGGCGATCAGTTCAATACGCCGCTGCAAACTCTTCTTGAAGCAGCGTTCCTTGCGGCTGCGGATCTGTTCAAGTCCGATGAGTTTGTACTTGATGGCAACGCCGGAGGTATTCCCTGCAAAGGCATCGTCGCTCATGTCGGGAATGGAGCTGAATTTGTGAATGTCGTTTTGCAGTCGCGTCTTGATGTTCTCGATGTAGGTGTCATTGAGGTTCTTGATGAGCCATTCCGCGCTGCCGCCCTCCTGCAAGGTCATCATCTTGTTGCGCCGGAGTTCCGCTGCGTCCTCCCCGTTCATGCCACCCATCCCCTTGAGGATGAGATAGGCATCCGTAAAGTCCTCCATATCGTCAAGCGTGAGGCTCTGTGCCTTGTTGTAGGCATCCACGAGCGTCATGACACCCTCAAAGTCGCCGCGCCGCGCCTCGTTGTTCGGATACTCGATGACGGGTACGCCGTCGAAGTAATGCGGCTGCGGCTCGCAGCGCCGCTCGAGCTTTTTCGAGATGTAGGAATAATGCATGACATACTGCGCATCGTACACATCCACATAGTCACTGTAGCTGACTCCATCCATCTCGTAGACCCGATAGCGGCGAATAGCGGCGATAAGATTCTCCTCAAGCGTATCATCCACCACAAGAATGACCTGATCGGCGGGCAGCGGACAAAATCGAATCGCCGCATCTGCGTCCAGATAAAGAACTTCATAGGCCTCTCCTGTAATGCCCGCCTCCCCGGCAAGGCGCAGATTGCACTCCGCTTCGTCATTGTAACGGAAAACATCCTGCAATGCCCGCACGGCATCCGCATCGCCCGAGATGGAAGAGTATGCAACAGGCTGCCCGATGAAGAAGCCCGTGCTCATATTGGCGATATATTCGCAGTAGTTCGCAACAATCATGTTGTTCGGGGCACTTTCGGCGCGCTGCTCCTTCGTGAGGATGTCATGCTTGCCCTCATAGTAGTTCTTCAGCTTCTGAACGCGTGGAAGAAAATACTGCGTATGACGCATAAGGAGCGAGGAAATGTCGCTTTCGTCCAGCGTCTCTTTCGTTGTCTGCACTCTCAAAGTCCGAAGTCCTCCTTTCTGAACTTGTGCTTTACATCCACCACGTCATAATCATCTAAGCCGTACCACATCGCAGAGAACAGGTGGGCGTCGATGTTGAACTCATCAGGGATGATCTCATCGTTGCGGTCAGTCGCATACGTCAGCTCTTTCAGTTCCTCGATGCAGTGCACACACGCATCCGAGCAGATAATACGGCGAAAACGCTTCATCTTGCGCGTATTGTCGAGGCGCGAGTGACGACTACCGCCGTTATTTTTGCGCGTCGCGACCATATTGAAGCCGCGCTTCTGGTAGTAGCGGATCGCCTTTGGCTCTGCCGAATCCGCCTTGATGCACTCGCGCGTCCGCACGAACTCTTCCAGAGCGTCTGCCGTCTCGTCATCCGTCATGTGGTTGCGATAATACTCCCAGTAGAGATAGAGCCATTTGTTCTCATGGTCGATTGCCATACGGAGAACGGCGTTGTATGAGGTTTCGAACCCGAAGTCCATTCCAACGAGCTTGTATTTGCGAGGTATCTCATCAACCGCCGCCATAACCTCGCCATGTGTCATCACCTCGAACTGCGGCAGGACGAGTCTGCCGTTTACACCGAACTGCCCGAGACGTGCGATCCGATAGAGATCGGCGTCGTAGTCCTTCATCTCGTCGAGCTGCGCGATGTAGTCCGACGGCAGGAAGAGATTGTCGTCGGCAACGGAGTGATGATAGTAGATGTTGTCATCACGCATGACGCGCCGACTGTAAAAATCTTTGTCGTCCAGACCCCGGCTCTCAAAGAAGTGCCGATACGTCCAGTTCGACCGCGCCACGGGATTGGTCGTCAAGATGATATGTAACGGCAGAGTCGGATGACGCAGACGCCCGAGAAGCTCCTTAAAGCCCGCATACTTGAGCTCGCTGCACTCTTCCACCCAGATGAGACTGATGTTGTTGATGGACTTGAGTTTTGCGGGCTTATCCACCCCCTTGAACACGATCTTGCTCCCGTTTGCAAAGCGCATCTGCATCGGTGAAGCGTTGAAAGCGATCATGTCATCCAGCCCCATATCTTCGACGATCTCCCGAAACAGTGAAAAGCAACTGTCGCGTATGGTATCGTATACCTCGCGTACAACGAGTGCTGTCCTGCGTTCGCTGAGAAGTTTCAGGATGACCTTGAGCGCAACGTGATAGGACTTTGACGATCCATATCCGCCGACGAGGAAGTAAATCTTGCTGTCCCAGTCGAGCAAAAACGGCTTGAAATGTGGGTTAATCTCCTTCGCCGTGTTCACTGTCCCGCGTCTCCTTCTCTATGATTGTCACATTCAGGTCACTATCCACTTGCCCGCTGTCAATTGCTTTTTCCTTGATCCGCACCTCGCGCTCCCTCATACGTGCCTCCATGCTCTCACCGATCGTGTCAAGAAGAAGCCGCACCATGGGCGCACTGCCTCCGCACGCAGAGAGAATTATCCCACCGATGACCGCATCCGCGACCGTTTGCGCATCGTCCGTGATGCCGACTGTCGACATGATTGCGGTGCGCATATTCTCCGGCAGCTCATTCAACCGCATGGAGACGGCTTCTTTCAGCGCAAGCCGCAGTGCCTTCTTGCGGCGACGGGACTTGCCACTCTCTATGCCGCCTTTGGAGCGGATTTCTCTCTGTTCGTTCTCTGTTCGTTGATGAAATGGCTTTAGATTTTTCTCCTCATTCGCCATGCTACACACTCACCACCTGCCTTTGATTCACGCGATTATCACGCAAACAAGCCCTTCCGCGCTTCCTCGATACGCCGCTTTGCTACCTCGAAATACTTATCCTCGCGCTCAATCCCGATAAACCGCCGCCCCTCCTGCACACACGCAACGCCCGTTGAACCGCTGCCCATGAATGGGTCTATTGCCGTATCTAAATTGATACAATCTAACGAAACACCCAAACGCACATAACGATGCACACGCACACCGTGTGCAGATTTGCACCTCCCTCATAACGATGCCGTGTTCATCGTTACGGAATATGAGTTTCTGTATTTTCAGCATCTATGCGTACCGTATGCCTCATGAACCCGAGTTTTTCATGATTTATATTCGGTGCGTTCAGGTCATCATGTTGAGGCCGCACCATACAGGTTTCCACTCCTTACAATGAACCAGAACATCTCGTCGCCCCGTCATATGTATTTTTTGAATACTGCTTTCATTTTGAGCATGACATCGATCAGCCAGTCGAACTGTTCCGACCACTGACTGCGGTCTGAGAGGGACACGCTTTTCTCAAGAATGATACGGCTCGCCTTGCGCTCCGGCAGTTCCCGCCAATCAAAGGAGAGTCCGCATTCCTGCTCGATGGCATCCTTGTCCTGCAGCAGTGCGTGAAACATATCCTTATCTTCGTTAATATAAAGTTCCACGTCCAATTCGTCTCTTTTCTGTATCCGAGACACAACGAAATGGCAGGCAGACGATCCAATGCTGAAGTCCATCCAATGATCTGTAGAGGGCTTTCTGCGCTTGAAGTTTTTTGCGAACTGTGCATTCTGGAAAGCGTAGTCCTGAAATGCCACCCAGTACTCGTATCTCTGTTGCTGCGTCGCGCCGGTCATCTCGGTCTTCTTGACCTCTTTCGTCCAGTCATTCGGTTTTTCAACGACCTCAAACTTGACGGCGGGCGCGGAATCGCCGATCCGGTACAGCTTGATCTCGCAGAGGAAAAATCCAATTTTTTCATCCGTGTGGTAGTTCAACCATTCGATGGCCGCCTTGTGTTCCTCACGCGCACGCTTCACGACCCAGATAATGACATCTGCCGATTTGCCGGACGCATATGTGATGAGTTTGCCGAGATGATCGTGATCCGTATCACCCAGCTGATTCTCGATGATGATTTTCCGCTCCGTCCCGGTTTCTGAGGCAGAAAGATCCACATGAAAATCCCCGACCAACGACTCCGTTTCATCCACCGTAATATCAATCCCCACGGCATCGGCAAGAAGCGCGATGTTATCGTCCTCCGAAAGCCACGGCGTAAAATCCGCCGCCTCGTGCGGCCACACCGTCCGCAAGTCCTTGATTTCCTCGAGTATGCCCAAATTCGCCATTGCTATACTCCTCCCTGCATTGTCATTCTCTTTCCCAATTTTGACACAGGAGAGGAGTTTTTTCAATCCCAAATGAAAAAAGCACCCGACCGTAGCCGCGTGCCGTTCTCTTGTTATGCCTGTATTTCCGAACCGTCCCGGAAGGTGACCGTGATTGCCTTGTCTCTGCCCACCGTGATGAACTCGACCATGCCGCCCCAAAGGCTGCCGTCAAACTCGCTGATCGTGCCGTCCTGAGTCTTCAGCATCTTGATGAAGTCCGTTAGCCGCTCGCTCTGTGCTTCCTTTGCAGAGATGGCGGCTACGACCGCATCGTACCGCGTCTTTGCGTCATCATATCGTCGGACAATCCCGTCATAGCGTTTCCGGTATTCTTCCTGATCCTGCGCAACACGGGCATTCTCTGCCACGATGTTCTGCGTCATTTCCACAAGCAACGCCATTTCTTCCTCCAGTTTGCCCTTTTCTTCCTGCAGGGCATCTGTGACGCAGAGCGTTTTGCGGATGATCTCCGCATTGGCGATGATCTCTTTCTTCTCGGTGACCAGTTGATTGTACGCCGAAATGAACGCCGCCTTGACCTCTTCCTCCGTGACATGGGGCGTCTCGCACTTCTTACCGTTGTACTTGCGGTTGCAGCGATAAATGACCCTGCGGTAGCGGTCTGTGGAATGCCAGACCTTCGAGCCGTACCACCCGCCGCAGTCGGCACACTTTATCTTGTTGGAGAAGATACTCACGCCGCTATAACGTGAACCGCTCTTCGTACGCTTGGCAATTTCTGCCTGCACCATGTCGAACACCGCAGGGCTGATGATTGCTTCGTGGTTGCCCTCCACATAGTATTGTGGAATCTCCCCCTCGTTCTTTTTCATCTTTTTCTGTAGGAAGTCTACCGTAAACTCCTTCTGTAAAAGGGCATCGCCCTTGTACTTCTCGTTTGAGAGCATCCGGCGCACCGTCTGTTGGTTCCACACATCCTTGCCCGCAGGCGTCTTGATGCCACGGCTCGTCAGATTGGCAGCAATGGAATGCGGCGTCATGCCCTCAAGGAACAGGTGGAAAATGAGCCGCACCGTTTCTGCCTGCTCCGGATTGACCACGATCTTGCCCGTCTCCTTATCCTTATCCAGTCCGAGGAAGCGGCTGTAGGCAAAGCTGACCTTACCGTCCGCCATGCGCTTCCGCTGTCCCCAAGTGACGTTCTCGGAAATGGAGCGGCTCTCCTCCTGTGCAAGACTCGACATGATGGTGATGAGCAGCTCCCCCTTGGAATCCAGGGTCCAGATGTTTTCCTTCTCGAAAAAAATCTCTATGCCCTCGTCCTTCAGCTTTCGCACCGTGGTAAGGCTGTCTACCGTGTTCCTTGCGAAACGGCTTACGCTCTTGGTGACGATAAGGTCGATCTTCCCGGCAAGGGCATCTGCAATCATCGCCTTGAAGCCCTCGCGTTTTTTGGTGCTTGTCGCCGATATTCCTTCGTCCGTATATATGGCTACGAACTCCCAATCATCTCGGCTCTTAATGTAACTTGTGTAGTAATCGACCTGCGCCTCGTAGCTTGTGGACTGATCTTCATGGTCAGTGGAAACGCGGGCATATCCGGCAACGCGGCGTTTCTTCGTGCTGTTTATCGGTGTGGCCGTGTATCGGCTAATGGTAGCCGGTATCGCGGTTACTTTTCTTTGCGCCATGATCTCCCTCGCTCCTTCCGCAATTGCTTCATGTGTTCGCTCATCCGTTGTCGCACTTCCGGTGTGTAGCTGCCCTTGATGGATTTCTTGAACTTTTCCCTCTGCGCGTCCGTCCATCGTCTGCCTGCCCGTTTCGGCAGCTCCCATGTACTGCTGACTGCACTGCCGTCCTTGAAATGAAAAACAATCTCCGTTGCGGAAAGCACATCGATGTGGTCAATCTGCCTGTCGAACTCGGCATCGTCAAACGTGGCAATGCCGAGCACCTGTGCGATGAAGGGCTTCAGTAAGTCCTCACGCAATCCGACCGTTCCACATTCGTTCCGCTCGGCACAACGCCAGTAGTAGGCTTTCCCGCTTTCCGATGTGGAGGAGGGCTGCGTGGCTCTGCGGAAATTGCACCCGCACCCCGCGCACTTAACCTTGCCCGTCATGACGGAGGATCCTTTGCAGTTCGGTTTCTTCCTGCGCTTCTCGGAGGTCTTCGCTCTGTATTCTGCCGTCCAGCAATCCCGGTGTCCCGTGTTAGGACACTCCTTCGTAACAATACTGCCGTCCTTCAGATGGAACTCCAGCACATATCGCTCTGGCACATTGATGAAGTCCACCTTGTCGCTGAACGCACCCTCATCGAACTCATCCAAGCCGAGAACGGCGGCACAAGCCTTTTTCAGATTTTCGTGGTTGATGCTGCCACCGACAGGACACCTGCCGCCTTTTTTCTTGCGTGACCCGCAAGCCCAATACTCCGTATAACCTCTGTCCGTGCGTTTGCTGTGGGCATAGCTGATTCCGCAGAACGGGCATTTCAGTTTTCCCGAAAAGCAGGTGAGGTTCAGGCTCTTGTTCGCCCTCGGCCCCATCTCTTTTCGCCGCGCAATCTCCGACTGTACATAGTCGAAGGTCTCCTTGTCGATGATGGCTTCATGGCTGTTCTCCACCAGATATTGCGGAAGCTCTCCACAATTTTTGATTTGCCTGTGCGTCAGCGCATTTTCCGCATGGTATTTTTGCAAAAGCAAACAGCCCGTATAGTGGATGTTTGTAAGTACCACCTTGATGTTGGAATCCACCCAACGACATCCGGCTCTGGTGGTAATGCCCTCAGCGGCGAACTCCCGCTCTGTTTCAAGCCGAGACTTACCGTCAAGGAAGTTTTGAAAAATTCGCTTCACCACGGCGGCTTCATCGGGGATAACCACAAGGCGTTCTCCTTCCCAGCGATAGCCGTAAATGCGAAAGTGGCCGTTTGGTATTCCTTTTTCAAATCGCTTTCTCGTACCCCACTTCACATTGTTGGAAATACTGACGCTCTCTTCCTGTGCAAAACTGCCCAAGATGGACAAGAGCAATTCCCCATCGCCATTCATGGAGTTGATGTTTTCCTTCTCGAAGCGCACTTCTACACCGAGGTTTTTTAGGTGTCGTACCGTTTCCAATAAATCAACCGTATTGCGAGCAAAACGCTGGATAGATTTTGTGAGGATAATATCGATTTCTCCGTTGTCGGCGGCTTCAATCATGCGCTTGAAGCCCTCCCGCTTTTTGATACCAGTGCCTGATATGCCGTTGTCCGTAAATACGCCGGCGTAAACCCACTCGGGATTCTTTTGAATGAGCGCACTATAATAGCTGATCTGTGCCGACAAGGAATGGTTGAGTCTGTCCGTTTCCATCGAAACACGGGCATAAGCCGCCACTCGTTTTTTTGCCTTCAGAACCGCCACGGTCGGCGTTATACGTGTAATCTTTGGCATTTGTATCACCCTCACCATATATCACTGAAACGGAGCGTGAAGTCAACGCCATATCGGAAAATAATGTCCCTAAAATTGGTCTGTATTTTTCGAGAAAAATCTTATCTGCCGCACGGTATTCTTCCAATGATATAATGCCGTCTGAAAGCATTTTTCTGGCGATGTGCATGGTCGTCTGGTAAAGCTTTTCTTTCCGAAAATCTTCTTTACGCATCACTGACACCAACTTTGAAGCGGTCGGAAATATAACATTTGTGGCTGCAATACTTCCTGCGCCTGTCGCCATAAATTCGAAACACCTTGCCACAGTACAGGCATCGGAAATCATAGATCGCTTTGCGCTTTACCCGGTCAAGGTGCGCATTCCACCAGACATTTCTGCACTTATCACAGCAGAAGCGCCGTTTCTTCTGCTTGGCAATTTGATGAATCTCTCTGCCGCAGTTCTCGCACCTAGCTGTCTCGCCGCAGCATGGTGCAAGAGGTTCGACCACCGCATTCCCGTTGATGTCATGTCTGCGACAGAAAGACTTTATTGTGTTCAGCGATATGCCGAGCGTCTTGGCAATCTTACCGTAGCCGTTTCCGGATGCACGGAGTTTTATGATCTGCATTTTCTGATTTTCAGTCATAGCAATTCCTCTCCTTTGCGCGATAAGAGGGAGTATCCCCCTACTATCTACCGAAAAACTTAACCCCCTACAGCACGGCAAAAAAAATTGCCCGTGGAGGAAAGCCCATCCACGGGCAGAGCGTTATCCGTATTCATTTATCTCTGAGGCTGTGCATCATATCCTGCAATTTCTGCGGAACGGGAAGCCCCATTCGCGCTGCGTTCTCGATGATCGAGATTCCTTCATTCGAGATGTAGAAGAAGATCACGGCAGAGCGCAGGACGCAGCCGCTGCCGATGATGTGGGTATCGAGGACATTCGCCACGCCGACAAGGGTGAAGATGCAGACTTTCTTGCAGATGCCCTTGA
>CALJPB010000149.1 GCA_937981305.1 uncultured Selenomonas sp. | reverse complement strand
GATCTGATTGTTTCACATTTGAAATAGGCTCGCCTTAGGTGAAAAGCTTCCCCCGTCGAAACGGGGGAAGTGGCGAGCGCAGCGAGCCGAAAGGGGCGCTTTGAACGATCAGCAGCAACATTTACATAAGGGAAGATACTATGAGCGAGGTGATACTCAATGCAACAAAACAGTGTGATCCACGTCGAAGACCTCACAATGGCATACCGCGATACCCCCGTGCTCTGGGACATCGACCTCGATGTACCGGAGTGCGTGCGCTGTGCGATCGTAGGTCCGAACGGCGCGGGCAAGTCCACCCTGCTGCGGGGCATCCTCGGTCTGCTGAAGCCCGTCTCGGGCGCAGTGCGTCTCTGGGGCAAGACACTCTCCGCCGTGCACAAGCAGATCGCCTATGTGCCGCAGCGCGGCTCGGTACACTGGGACTTCCCGACGACGGTCTTCGATGTCGTGCTCATGGGGCGATATGCCCATCTGGGACTTGTGCGCCGCCCCGGCAAGGAGGATCGCGCACTGGCGATGGACGCACTCGATAAAATGAAGATGGCAGACTTTGCCGACCGTCAGATCTCGGAGCTCTCGGGCGGGCAGAAGCAGCGCGTCTTTATCGCGCGCGCACTTGCGCAGGATGCGCAGCTCTACATTATGGACGAGCCGCTTGCGGGCGTTGACGAGACGACGGAACGCATCATCATGGACAAGTTCATGGATTTGCAAAAAGAAAAGCGCACCGTCATCGCCGTCCACCACGATCTCAGCACGCTCGATGCCTATTTCGACTATCTCGTCGTGCTGAACCGCACGGTAAAGGCATCGGACTATCTCGCAGATATCGACAAGGAGGCGGCACTCGCGCGCGCCTACCGCGTGAAGGAGTGAGCGATGGACATTCTGACGAACTACACCTTTCAGATCGTCGCGCTCGGCAGCGTCATCCTCGCCGTCGCCGCCGCCCCCGTCGGTGCGTTCAGCGTCTACAAGGGGCAGAGCCTCATCGGCGATGCAATCGGGCACTCGACCTTTCCCGGCATCATCCTTGCCTACATGGCGTTCGCGACGCGCAGCCCCATCATCCTCCTCGCGGGAGCAATTCTGGCAGGGGCGGCAAGCTACGCGCTCATCCAGCTCGCACACAAGGACAAGCGTCTGGGGCTCGATGCAAACCTCGCAATCTTCCTCTCGGGCTTCTTCGGCCTTGGTATGGCGCTCAAGAGTTTTATCCAAGGAAATCCCGACTACGCGGGCGCGTCACAGGCGGGGCTCGGGACGTACATCTTCGGACAGGCGGCGTATATGCTTGAGGCGGATGTCCTGCTGATCGCCGTCGTTTCCGCCCTCGTGCTCACACTCCTGCTGCTCTTTTACAAGGAGCTGAAACTCTTCGTCTTTGACGCGGAGTATGCGGAGGTCGTCGGACTGCCCTGCCGCCTGCTGAACCTCCTCCTGCTCGTCATGACGATTGCTGTCATCGGCATCGGGATCAAGGCGGTCGGCGCAATCCTCATCAGCTCCTTTCTCATTATCCCCTGCGTTGCGGCAAATCAGTGGTCGAACAACTTTGCACGCGTGCTCCTGTTGAGCAGCCTCATCGGTGCGGTCTCCGCGCTCGTCGGAACGTACATCAGCACGCTCGAGCAGGGTATGTCGACGGGGCCGTCCATCATCCTCGTCGCCTCGCTGATCGCCTTTTTTTCCATTGTTTTCGGAACAAAGGGCATCCTCGGCAGCGTGTTGAAACGGAGGCACGCACATGGATGATGCACTGCTCGTACTCCTGCTGACGGCGACAGCGTGCGCACCGCTCGGCGTATTTCTCATCCTGCGCCGTCTCTCCATGATGGCGGACGCAATCAGTCACACCGTTCTGCTCGGCATCGTACTTGCCTTCTTCGTAACGCATGACCTCGGCTCGCCGTGGCTGCTCTTCGGCGCGGCGCTCATGGGTGTTATCACGGTGTCCCTCGTCGAGCTGCTCGGCAAGACGCGCCTTGTCAAATACGACGATGCGATCGGCGTCATCTTTCCCCTGCTCTTTGCGCTTGCCGTCATTCTCATCAGCAAATACGCAGGGAATGCCCATCTCGATACCGATATGGTACTCATGGGCGAAGTCATCTACGCGGGGCTGAACACGGTCGGGATCGGCGGCGTGGAGATTCCCGCTGCCGCACTCAAGATGGGCGGACTCGCCCTCCTGATTGCAGTGTTTATCACCGTGTTCTACAAGGAGCTCAAGGTCTCCACGTTTGACGGCGAATACGCACGGCTCATCGGTGTCCCGACGGGCATCCTCTTCTACGCCTTTATGTCGCTCACCTCGCTCACGACCGTTGCGGCATTCGACGCAGTCGGTGCGATTCTCGTTATCTCATTTTTCATCGCCCCAGGTGCGACGGCACTGCTCTTTACAAAACACCTGTCGCACACGCTCCTCCTCGCACTCCTCGTCAGCATGGTGAACTCCGCTCTCGGCTACACGCTTGCCGTCCATATGAACGCCTCGATTGCGGGACTCTGCGCCGTCATAAATATGCTCATCTACCTGCTTGCCCTGCTCATGGGGCCAAAGGGGGCTGTCACGACATACATCCGCCGCCTCCATAGCATCCGTCAGATGCAGCGCGACCTCTTCCTGCTTCACATCGGCAAACACACGGCAGAATGCGTCGAGAGTGCGGAGAACCACGCGGACGAGATCGGCGACCATCTGAAATGGGATGCAACGAAGGTGCACCGCATCAGCCGCGAGCTCATCGATCAGCACCTCCTCCATCGCGAGGGCAGCTACTATCTGCTGACCGATGCGGGTACAGCGGCATACACCGCCCTGTGCAAAAGATACGATATCTCTGAAGCCGTACAATGTCAGTCGTAAAATGGCATCGGCAGAAGAATAGGTACGAAGCGTCAAAAATCCCGTTGAATAACGCATATCTGCGTTACCCAACGGGATTTTTAGTGTTTACTATACAGATCGATTATGCGAAGGAGACGACATCCTCTGCCTCGGCCGCATCGGGGTAAGCCGGTGCAGCGGGGACATTTGCCGCTGCGTTCACGGCCTCAT
>CALJPB010000148.1 GCA_937981305.1 uncultured Selenomonas sp. | reverse complement strand
TTCAGCTTGTTCGCGAACGGCATCCAGAGAACGTACCCCGTAAAAATACCCAGAATCGTCGCAACGAACGCCGCAGCGATCGAGTGACCGAGCTTGTCTATATCATTCAGGTTGCCCAGAGCCGCGATCAGACCGACAACGGCGCCCAAAACGCCCAGTGTCGGCGCGTATGTACCCGCCTGTGTGAACATCGAACGCCCCTCGGCGTGACGCTCCTGCATGATCGCGAGCTCTGCATCCAGAACATCGCCCACGAAGTCCGGATCCATGCCGTCGATCACCATGCCGAGACCCGTGCGGAAGAACGGATCCTGAATCTCCTGCGCCTTGCTCTCAAGTGCAAGGATGCCCTCACGGCGTGCAATCTGCGACAGCTCGATGAACTGCTGCACGAGCTGCCCCTTTTCCTGAAGCTGCGGAACTTGGCAGGTCTTCTTGATCAGGTTGATGAAATTTCCCAGCTGCTCCATGCGAAAACCAATGAACAGGCACGAGAACGTACCGCCAATGATGATGAGGAACGCCGCCGGGTTATTGAGCGCCGACAGCGGTGCTCCCTTCAGAATCATACCGACAAAGATCGAAACGACACCCATGACCAGCCCGATGACCGTTGATTTTTCCAAAACGAATGCCCCCATTCCCTTTCTCTCGATATGCGGACACACGCTTGTCTGTTCCGTCAGACATACGTCCACATCTTCCTATATTATTCCATATGTCCCCGAAAAATCCTACCCCTTTTTGAAAAAAACTCAAGAAAAGGGTTGAATTTTTTTCAATAAATTTATATTATCCTATCATACATTCATCGAAAATATGATATAATGGAAAGCGCATAAAGAAAACTTATTAGGAGGATGGTCACATGGAACTACGGCAGTTGGAATATTTCCAGATGGCGAGCCGCCTGAAAAACATCACGCGCGCCGCCGAACGCCTCCGCGTCTCTCAACCGAACATCACCGTCGCCATCAAAAAGCTCGAGGGAGAGCTTGGCATACAGCTCTTCGACCGCAGCCAGAAACAGCTCTCACTCACACCGGAGGGGGCGGTATTCCTCGGACGCGTCGAGGTTGCACTGCGCAACATACAGGATGCCGTACTCGAGGTCAACGATTACAAGCAGCTGCAGAAAGGGACGATCAAAATCGGCATTCCGCCGATGATGGGTGCGTATCTGTTCCCGAAAATTTTTTCGAGCTTTCAGCGACGCTACTCACATCTTGACGTGTACCTGCACGAGGAGGGATCGGTCGCCATCCGCGAGCAGCTGGAGCGCGACGAACTGGACTTCGGCATCATCATC
Source organism: uncultured Selenomonas sp. (assembly GCA_937981305.1). Classification (GTDB taxonomy): domain Bacteria; phylum Bacillota; class Negativicutes; order Selenomonadales; family Selenomonadaceae; genus Centipeda. Next base: position 1,398 of record CALJPB010000148.1, on the reverse strand, counting down.
ATTCCGGACACCTCACCGAACCTTCAGCTCCTCCCAATGGCACGCAGCCAGATTGTCTGCTGTGTCCCGGAGGGCAGCGACCTCGCCGCACGCAAGGCAGTCACCCTGCAGGACATCGAGGAGCGCAGCCTCATCATGCTCAAGGAAGGCTCGTTCCTCCGCCAGACCATGCTACAAAAGATAAAGGCGGCAGATGTCACGCCCAACATTGTCCTTGAGTCCAATCAAGTCGTCACCATCCTGGGACTCGTCGCGAGCGGTGTCGGCAATGCGTTTCTGCTGGATATGATTGCCCGCGACACCCCCGGCGTACGTGCGATACCGCTTGCCACGCCGATCTACGTTGACGTTGGACTCGCATGGAAACGCGACCGCTACATCTCGCGCGCCGCGCAGTCCTTCATTGAGTTCAGCAAGGACATCCTCAGCCATCAGACGGATCATACGATCCTATAGAAAGCACAAAAGCCTCCCCCGCACGGGGGAGGCTTTTTCATATCCGTTCAGAACACCAGATGTGCAACCAGATACCCGACACAGCAGCCCGAGCTGACACCGATCAGCCCCGGGATCATGAACGAGTGGTTCAGGATATACTTGCCGATGCGCGTCGTGCCCGAGCGGTCAAACCCGATGCACGCGAGATCGGAGGGATACGTCGGCAGGAAGAAGTAGCCGTAGCACGCCGAGATGAACGAGAGCACGAGGATCGGATCCATGCCTACATTGATCGCCATCGGCACGACGATCGCAATCGCCGCGCCCTGCGAGTTCACGAGCTTCGACGTGAGGAACGCGAGGACGGCGTATGCCCACGGATAGCTCTGCACCGCAGAACCGAGGAACTCCTTGAGGAAGCCGATGTGATTCATGAAGTACGTGTCCGCCATCCACGCGACGCCGTAGACCGAGACAAGTGCCACAACGCCCGAGCGGAACACCTGAGAGTTGCCGACATCCTTCGCCTTGACCTTGCAGCTGACGAGAATGACAGCCCCCACGAGCAGCATCACCATCTGGATGACGACGACCATCGAGATTGCCTTCGGCGCAGCGTCCGGACTCGGCGCGAACTTCGGCAGCAGCTCGGGGAAATTGCCGAGCACCGCAATCGCAATGATGCCCGCGAAGAAGATGAACATCGCGCGGTAGTACTCTGTCGGCAGCTCCTTGTCGAGCAGGGTCTCCGCATCGCCATAGACATACTTCTTGTTCTCCGGATCGCGGATGAACTCCTGGAACCGCTCATCCTGATCGAGATCCTTGCCGCGGCGATAGCTCCAGAGCGCGGCAAAGAGCACGCCAAGCCCCGTCGCAGGAATGGAGACCGAGAGCACCTGGAACACGGTGAACTCATGTCCCGAGGCAGAGAGGAACGCGACCATCGAGACGACGGCC
>CALJPB010000147.1 GCA_937981305.1 uncultured Selenomonas sp. | reverse complement strand
TGGTAATAATTGTTGTAGACGTGCACCTTCCCCCATCTCACTCTTGGTGCGCGCTGAACCAGATTATGGAAATAATTATGATGCAGCGTCACATTCAGCTTCCCCTCGTCCGCTGTTTTTGCATCGCTGTTCCCGATCAAGATCGCCTTATTATGACGTTCAAAAACATTGTATGAGATCGTGATGTGATCCGCTTGATTTGTGATATCAAGCAAGCCGTCCCGATGCTCGTATTCACGATTAAAATACGTTTCCGTCGGCTGCTGCCTATCCTCGAAATGGCAATGATCGATCCAAATATGCGTGCCTCCGTTGATCGTAATGCTGTCATACTGGGAATTCCAGTTGCCCTCCTGCCCGTCGTTTGGATCCCACGAGGGAAAATAATCGTAAGGGGTCTCAAACATGATATTTCGGATGATGACATTGTCAGCATCGAGAAGTAAATCCACGCCCTTTAATTTCGCATCTTCAATTCCTAGGATACTGGTATTGGCAGGGACATGAACCGTGATGTTCTTTTCCTGATTTTTTTGGGATTGTCTTCTTTTTTCCTCCTGATCCTCTTTCAGCCGTTCCGACGCTGCGCTCTGAGGTGCCTGCGTTTCCAGATACTGCTGAAAATCATAGCCCTCCGCCATATAATCGTTCATCGTTAGCCGCTTGCCATCCGCATCCGTATCAAAGTCAATCGTTCCATAAATCATCAAAATCCTAGGTTCTGTGTTTTTTCGATCCTCGAGTGCGGCAATCAACTCCTGCTTATTGGTCACGCGAAATATATTGTCCTGCACCGCAGCAGCACCGCCGGTCGTGCCGCTGCCCTCTGAGGCAAATCCATCGTTTTGGGCGAGCACTTCCCGTATAAAATCCGGTCTTTCCATCGGACTCTGGACGGACAGCCATCGAAAAACAGCTACGAACGCTCCGATGCAGGCAATCAGTAAAATTATTTTTTTCATGGTCTTATCTCCCGCCGTCTCCGCCGGCAAAGTCGCAAAAACCTCCCACGCTGAGTAGGAGGCTTTTATAAGGTATATCCGTTTTCCCGCCGATACGGGAAGGGGCTAAAGTACTTATGTCCTGTTCTATGCATGAACTTCAAGTGCCTGACCAATCCATATATTGAGATCACGATAGGTGCTGCGCATCGCGCGTACCATATCCCCATAAACAAGCGCAAGCATACGACAGAAGCAGCTTAGTGCCTCCTGTGAGCCAATGCCCATCTTCGCCCGGAACAGTTCCTCGGTCACATTCGTCATCTCATGTGCGACACTGTTCCGCAGCTCCCGCACACGCGTGATTTTCGTCAGCTCCTCCATCAGTTCCGTATGCAGTGCAGCGTCACGCGCAGAGCCACGCTCCTCGGCATACGCGCACACATGATGGAGAATGTAGAACGAGAGCGGCTGCTCGCTGTAGCCGCGCGGGAATTCCGCATCCAGGTGCGCGAGCAGAGCAGGCGCACGTGTCGCCAGCTTGTCCCGCACGAGATAGGGCACACCGCCGCGCCGCTCAGAGAGGTTCCGCAGGGGGAGGACATTTTGCTCCACATAGTCGCGCAGAAACTCATAGAGAAATGGGATCATGCGCAGCATGAGATTCGAGAGCCGTCCCGTCTCCTGATCCATCTGCATGATGAGGAAGTACTCCACCAGAGTTTCCGCACGTTCCGAAAGAGGAAAGAGTTTCCTGCCCTCATGCTCACGCAGGACGACCTTTGCCTCCTCCGTGCGGAGCGCACACCGCTTCTCCGCATGAGCGAGAAGCGTGACCGCCGCACGCGGAACAAGGGGACTGCGCCGTGCGATCTTGAGTGCTGCCGCATACTCATAGCTCTCAATCAGCGATTGGATACGGCTGCGTTCAGCGTAGTAGCGGAAGATTCCGAGCGGCGGAGCATCGCAGCGGTTCTTCGCCCCCTCCTCCTCATCGAAGTTGTTCTCAAGCAGTGCTGCAACATCCTCCGCATCCTGCGTTGCTTCGTTCGTACGATTCGAGCGGCGTGCAGGTGCGGCGACCTGTATGCCGACGCAGCCATCCATATCTGCTGCGAGCATCGCGAGGACAGTCTTCATCTGCGGTGTTCCCGAACTCAGATTCAGGAGGATCTGCGCCCCCTGATGTTCCGAACGAAGCCGCAGAACCTCCTGCGGCAGAATCTGACTGAAGGACTCATAGAGATGTGCCTCCTGTATGTCCGTGAAGATCTCCTCGATCACACAGTCCGGTGCCGTGCGGTGAATCGCACGCGTATAGCGGTGATCGCGGTGCTCCTTCTCCGCCATATCCTTCGTATAAAAAAGCACGACACGTGCGGGGTGGTAATGCCGGAGGATATGCAACATCGCGCCGTCATAGCAGCCGCGCACGGGATCGGTGTCCCCGAGCGGCGAAAAGAGAATCCGTTCCATCCTATCGTGCCCTCCAAACATCGACACGCACCGCGCCCATTCCGAGTGCTGTCTTGATCCCAATCCCTGCGTAGGGTGCAAACTCCATCAGCATTCCGAGGATGCGCCGCATGCTGTCAGTCCCCGCAAAACGCACGGAAAGCGTTCCGCGAAATCCGCGCAGCATATGTCCGTCCACAGAAAACCCTGCCGTCCGCAGCGCATACTGACTGATCTGACACACCGCGTCAAGCTGCTGTGCAAGACCATCCTCATCCATACGCACGCGCGGGCAGAAGATCGACCATCGTGCAAGGAGACTCTGCACGATGAGATAAAACTCCGGCAGGAGGACATACTGCCCGTCCCGCTTGAATGCCGTCGTCGTGCAAAACGTGATCTCCGCTCCGCGTGGCGCGCCCTCCGGCAGAAAGTACAGATCTGCGATCGCCGCATCATCTGTTTCCGCGACACAGCGAAAATCTTGCACGCGTACCGCATAGCCCTTCTGTCGCAGAAAGATTTCCTGCCCGGCACTGAGCAGAGCCGCAAACATCTGCCCCAGTTCATCCGTGAGCGTATGGATGCGCCACCGTGTCCTGCCCGATTCTTTCTCATAACGTACCGACTGACTGTAGGGGCGCAGACGCTCCGTGTGCAGGAACTCCGCCACATCGGTAGGCAGACGCTCCATCAACGCCCCGTGCAGGACAGATCCCATCGCGGGAGAGACGCGTTCTCCTGCAGGGAGAACCAGCTCCGCTTCAAATTGTCTGAGCATTGCCCACCCTCCGCAGCGCACACAGCCCCATGATCCAGTCGTCCTGTCCCATGACTACCCGCTTGAGCGTACGCGGCGAGAGCGTCCGATCGAACTGCCTGTGCCGATGCTTCGGCTCAACGCGTCCCCCCTTCCGCTCGGTGAATGCCTCATCCAGATAGGCAGCAATGAATTCCCGCGCCTCCTCATCATTGTCCGCAAGCGCATAGACTAGTGTCTTTGCGAGGAATCCCGTACCGCCGCCGAGAAGCAGATCCGCCGTCTCCGCCTCCTCGAACAGCGGCTGATAAAAGCGCGGATTCATGGGCAGGAATGCCTGTTTCTGCAGCCGCAGACCATCCGCCGTATAGGCGCGCAGACACGAGATCACCTGCTCGAGCGAAGTAATCCCCGCCATCCCAAGCATCGCAAGATCCGCCGTAATGGAGAAACGCAGCGTCCGCCCCGCCGGAATACACTCACGAAAGAGCGGCAGACGGCTCTCATTCTTGCCGGTCTTGCTGCGCTTCGTCGTCGCATCCACCTTTTGCAGGACGATCGTATCCGTCGCGCCCGTTCCGACCGCATCACTCACACGCAGACCACGCAGCACACTGCTGACCGCATCGCCGGATCCCACTCCCGGCAAAGAAAGCGTATGCAGCACTGCCTGTTCCAGCTCCGCCACGATACAACCCAACGCCTTTTTCCGTTCCCGCAAGTTCCCCTTTTCCGCACGGATGCGCCCCCACAGCGGACGAAAGCGCAGCGGATCGCGACGAATCGCATCATAGAGGATACCCGTACGGAGAGCGCCCTTGATCGTGCTGCCGGGGATGTAGGGGCGACCGTCCGCAAGCGTTGTCTGACAGACAATATCGTTAAGGCTCTTACGCCCCCGCTCCGTCGTCACGAGCGAGGGAGTCGCCGCCCTCCGCAGGGCGATGGCGCGTAGTGCGGCCTCCTTCAACCCCTGCCCCAACAGCCATTCGCGCAGACTCTTCTCACGGAACGCACCGCGCTCAATGGCGAGAGCAAAGTCATCCATCAGCCCGTGCTGTGCGAGGAGCGCGATCCACTTTGACGCATCGGGAAATGCGACCTCGTTTGTCCTGCCGTCATAGATGTACTCAAACGCACGGCGTTTCTCTCCCGAGCCCGTATGCACAGGCGCAACACAGGTCAGCTCATATTCCTGACGAACGATCTGCCCCCTCATGCCGTCACCCCCAGATAGAGCCCAAAGCCGTAACGCCATACGGGATGCCCGTCGTGCTCACAGAGCACCGCAAGCGAGCCGCTGATGCGCGTGCGCAGACATGACCCCGCATCAATGAGATGAATGCTGTTCTTCTTTTCCGCCGCGTGCCTCGGCGCAGTGAGGAATCCCCCCGCACGTCGGAGACGATACGCCCCCTCCTTCACACACGACAGATCCTCCACAGTCGGCACAACGGGCGCAATCGTCATCTGCCATGGTGCATCCGCCGCATGGAGCATCGCATAGAGTGCCGCATCATCCGTATAGATGCCATCCGCATCGAGCACGAGTTCATCCTCCGCCATGTGGAATTTCCCGAACCCGCTCGTCCGCTTCCCGCCGAGCCCCGAAAGCCCCAGCCATGTAAGCAGATCCCGCAGGAAGTCTACATCCTCCGTATGGCGTACAGAGGCGAGGAGATAGAGCCCCGCATCCCTATGGAAATCGAACTGTCCCACATAGTAGGGCAGCGGCTCTGCCGCCCGCGTGTTCACACGCTGACGCAGCGATGCCGTACCGAACTCCGCCACAGACGAAAAGGGGGCTCCCGTCCGCATCGCTGTCACATAGTCCACCATCTGAGACGCACGCAGATACTTCATCGACTTCTGCTTCTTGCGTTCCGTCGCACGGCTGCACGTCTCTACAAAGTTCGCACGCGGCTCGCCCGTCCCCTCAATGCGCAGGACAGGACGCGGGACATAGAACTCCATTTCGCCAGCTGCATCCACGCGCCACGGCAGGAGATCCGAAAAAAGGAGTTCTCGCGCTGCCACACGCTCGTGCAGACGCGTGAGCGCATCCATTTCGCCCACAGCCGCAAGCTCCGCGCAGAGTGCGGAAAAGAGCGTGTCCGCGCCGTACTCCGCACCTGCCTCATCCAGTCTGCCGCCGCGCCCCGCCGCCGCAAAATGTACCGCCGTATCAAACGCGAGTGGATAGATCACATAGCTCACGATGATCGTCCGCCCTTCTCCAAGAGCTGTGCAATCTCAGCGCACTGCTCCGCGCTGACCGCCTCCTGCGCAGACAGAGAGAAATACTCCACGGAGAACTCCCGCAGCGACAGCCTGCCATAGCCACGCGACCCATGCCCACCGAGATAGTCCATCTGTAGGAGGCGCAGCCCCTCCCCGAGAAGACGCATATCCTCCGGCATCTCATCCTCGCGCTCGATATTGTAGACCAGACGAAAATCGAACTCCGCCCCTGCCGGCACGCGCTCGATCTGACGCGGATTTGCCGCCGCCGTGATACGGTCGATCGCATTCTCCCACTTCACCTCACCGATGTAAGTGTCCAGCTCCATCGCACCGAGCCGCTCTGCAGATGCCGCATTCATACGAATGTCATAGAACTGCAGACGGGACGCTCTGCCGCCCGCCTCCCCCTTCGCCGCCGCGCCGAACAGGCGGCTGATCTCTGCGCAGTCCTCCGATATGGCGTTCAGGATATAGCCCTCTGTCATACTGCGTGCGAGCAGCGTGCGCAGCTTCCCCTTGAGCGAGCTGCCCGGAATAATCGGCCGCTTCGTCATCGGATCGCGCAGGAACGGACTGTCCACCGCACCGATCGGGGCAAAGTCCGAGGATGCCCCGATGTGCAGCCCCGTCTCAAGGCGCAGACGCGCCCGAATGTCCAGTTTCCCCTTGAGTGTACTCTGCTGCTCCATCTCAGTCCCTCCCGCCGTGGTATTTATGATAGGCGACCAACGCCTCTACATAGTGCGCGAATTCCTCATACGCACGGATGTCCGTGCCGATCCCGTCAATCCACTCCTTCAGGCGAGCCGCCTCAATGAAAGGCCGTACCGTACGTGGATTTCGCCCCGCCTGATAGGCGAGCTTCACCTTCAGATATTTCACCTCGGACGCGAGCGTCGGCGTGAGTTCCGTCGCACCGTCATTCTGCACACGATACACCGTGATCTTATTCGTCAGTGCATTCACCGCCGCGAGGAACTTGCGGATCTGACTCGTCGTCAGAAAGAGCCGCCCGTTCCCCTCCTTTGCCAGCCGCACAATGACCTCCTCCGCCTCTCGCGCAATATCGCGCACCGCATTTTTCTCAGCCATCTGCCCGCGCCCCCTTCTCTCTGATACTATAGATAACGAATTGCAGTGCCGTCGACAGCTGCCGCCGCTCGTTCTCATCCCGATACCACGCATAGAGCTGCGTACGGATGCGTGCGTACGTCGCCCGCGCCTCCGTGCACAGCCCGCGCTCCATCCGTGCAAGTACATAGGCAAACCGCGCCATCTCGATCGAGCGTCCATCCGCGTCAAGGAGATCGAGCAGCTGATATGCCTTCGACTTTCCGAGCGGCACACGACTTATGTGCTCGTTGCCATCGAATGCGAAATGTGTGCGAAGAAACATCAGCTTCTCCCCGCATACACCGTCAATAAACGCATCCCATCCATAGACCGCCGTCGGTGTCCGCCCTGTGTGCGCTGCACCAAAGAGTGCAACCGCATCCTTGCCCGGCAGACGCTTCGCAAGCGACTCGAGTGCGCCCGTCTGCCGGGCCATCTCAGCCACGGGGCATTTTTCCTTAAAGAACCCAATCCCCGCCGAGAAATGCAGCTTGCCGCTCGTAAAACGCAGAAACGCGCGGCGCAGGTCGACCGCCAGCTCCACGATATCATCCCATGCCCCGATCAAAAAGAGATCGTCACCACCGGAGTAGACAATATGCACATCGCGTGCCGCTTTCTTTTCCCTGCCAAAGAGAGAGAATTGCTCCATCCCATGCCGCCCTGCACAGATGTCATTGATATAGCATTTGAAAAAGAGAGAAAGCTGCCGCGAGAGCACCGCCGTCCGCGTCAATGTCGCATAGGCGGGCGGAAATCCTGCAAGGAACGCCGCGCCGAGATTATCCACATCCGCACGCAGCACACCGAGGCGGCGAATCCCCGCCGCATCCTCCGCACCGCCGCTGCGTGCTGCCAGACGTGCGAGTTCGAGCACACGCCCGTCCTCCCGTGCTGCATAGTCGCCGAGCCAGAGATGCGTCGCAAGCCGTTCCCCGGTATAGACCTTATTCTTGATATAGAGCCGTACCGGCATCTGCGGCAGACGCTCAACCCCCTCCACCGACTCCGCTGTGAGATAGCATTCCCGCCCGAGTCCCGGCAGCGGCAGCACATCCGCCCCCGCCTCCGCCATCACACAGAACACATCACATGAGAGAACACGCTCTCCAAACGCATAGAGCGCGTTGCACATCGGGCACACCTCTACAGCTTCATCTACATGATAGGGTTGAAGCTCCGTCGTTGACGTACGGCAGATCGCACACTCACGCGCCGCATCATGCCGCAGATTCAGCGCACTTGTCGGTGTGAAAAGATCGTCCAGCTGCTTCGCATCGTAGCGGCAGAGTTTTTCCTGTGCGAGGAGATCGCTCACGCGGCGAAATACCGCCTGCGTCCCGTGGACACCGTCCTCCTGCGCACGAAACTCATCCGCCGCACACGGTGTCCACGAAAGAGCCAGATAGAGCGATGTACCGAAATGCCGCAGCAGCCACGCATTGATCTGACTACGCGCACGGCTGAGTATCTCCGTCACCGTATCCGTATTCGGCAGCAGCAGATAGAAATGCCCGCCGCCCGTATACAGCAGCGCACTGCGGCTAACCCCGCACGCCGCGAGAATCTCATCCACCACATTTTCAAGCAGGATTTCCAAATAAAAGGAACGCCCGCGCAGACTCCGCATCGCACCGCTCGACGGGATCCCGTAGATAAACGGCTGAATCCCCGATACATCCCCTGAGACGAGAAGATACATCGCTGTCTCGCGCAGCGCACGCCCCTCGCTGCCCGCCGCAAAACTGCGGTAGTCCGTGATGCCGTGCGCCGCAAAATACCGATACATCGCCGCCGCATATGCCGCCGTCAGACGCACATGATCGTAGAGCGAGATATCCGCCGCCTCTGCACGCGCCGTACTCGACGGCACATAGCTGAGAATGCCCTCAAGCACGCGCAGCAGCTCACCGACCTGCATCCGCATCGGTGACTTCCTGCGAAAGTTCGTCTCCAGCTCCTGATAGAGCCGCTGATACTCTGCCTCCGTCGCACGTATCTCCCCCGCAGGACGCGGGAACTGCATTGCCGTCCCCTCCGGATCGAGTGCCCGAAGACAGAACGCCTCCCCCGTCTGCGTCGCACCGCCCGCACCGAACAGATGAAAGACCGACTGCAGATTCGCTGCAGCGGAGAACCCGCCCGCTCCCTCGTCCGTCACACGCCGGTCACTTGCCGCCGCGAGATTGTCCGCCTCATAGACAATGTAGCTGATATCATCCGCATCGGCGCGCAGACTCTTCAGCTCCTCCGCATGATGATGCCCCACCGCACGCAGGATATCCCTGTCCGCATCCTCCGCAAACCGCGCAAGGAACGTCACCCCTGCCGCAGAGTGCGTCCCCGTCTCTGCATTCGCCCTCTGCACAAGCTTCCCGATGTCATGCAAGAGTGCCGCTCGCTCGATCCGTTCACACAGATCGTTCATAGCATCATCTCCTTTCTCTATCAATGTTATACTAGTTTAATAATTCGCCCAAAAGTAAAAATATCCTCCCCCAAAAAAGCCAATCCATCACGTTGTGAGCACCTCCTCACACGCAATGGATTGGCTTTTCTAAAAAATAACAACATCCTCGACATGGCGGTCGCCAATGCCCCACGAGCGCACTGACGTATGATTTGCCAGCAGATAGATCCGCAGTGAGTCCGTCGCAGGGTCGATTATCCCGCTCGTCAGTTCCACCATGCGATCATACTTCTTCTCCGTCAGGAATGCCTCAAATGCGGATTTCTGCACACGAATGCCATACCGCTCAAGACATTTCACCATCCGTGCACGACGGCGATTGTCCGTAATATCGTAGATCACGAGAACAATATAGCGCCGCTCATCCTCCACCAGAAACTCATTTTCCTCGTACTCCATCATGGCGGTCACCTCAGCGAGATTGGTTCGTACATCTCCTCATTCTTCGCGAGCAGTGCCTGTGCATATTGACGCGCCTGATATGCAAGCGTACGGCGATAGGAGTGTTTTCCCTCCACATAGCGGTTCACCGTCCGCAGCTTCTTCTCGTAGGCACGCAGGAAGATCGCACGCCCCTCACGCGTCAGGATGATGCCCGGCTCATCCTCCTTCATCGCGGCGAAATGCTCGCGCTTGATCTCATGATGGCTCACAAGTGAGAGTACCATCGCATCCACAAGCACCGCACGCCATTCCTCCATCAGATCGGACGCAAGGGCCGGATGTTTATTCTTCAGCGCGTGGAGGAATCCAAAATACGGGTGCAGCCCTTCGTTGCTCACCGCCGTATAGATGTCGTACATCAGCAGCGTATAGCCGAAACTCAGCATCGCATTGAACGGATCGAGCGGCGGTCGCCTGCTGCGCCCCGTAAAAGCGAACTCCTCCGGCACGAGCTGACCAAGTGCGCGGAAGTAGATTTTAGCAATCGCCCCCTCATAGCCCATCAGCTGCTCACTCGTCTCGGCGAGCGGGATGCGCTTTCGCAGGGCAAGAATCTCATCGATTGCCCGCCGCACCTCCTCGTTTTCCGCATTTCGATTGTAGCGGCGCAGCAGCGTGAGCTGGTTGTGCACCTTTGCTGCGATCACCTTCCTGCCCATGCGGAGATAGAACCCCGAGCCCTTCATGAGCACCTGCCGTTCCTGACGAAACACATTCACATGGCGGGTTGATTCGAGCCGTCCAAAGAAATATCCCGTGCGCGAAAGCCATGTGACCGGAACACCGAGCCGCAGCAGCTCCACCATCGCCTGTGAGGAGACCTGCACGCTGTCGATCAGCGTCAGCGACTCGAGCACCTCCTCGGGAATCTCCATCACACACTCATTGTTGCGGCCGATGACGAAATTTCCGCCGCGCTTCTGAATGTACGCCCCTTCCTCCGTAATGTAAGCAAACATTGTATTGCCCTCCTACGAACTTGTCAAAATGGGCATTTCCGTCCCC
>CALJPB010000146.1 GCA_937981305.1 uncultured Selenomonas sp. | reverse complement strand
AATCATAAAGCGTAAGAGATAGAATAAGTCATCATAATTTGTGAAAGGGGATTCCTATGAACCAATTGTCATCTTTTCCATACATATATGCGCAACGAGGAGTATGGGTTGACTCTGAAAAAAAGGAGCATTGTATTGGAGATGAGTTCGATTTTGATGATGCGTATTTAAAGTGTGCATATATTTTTATGTGTAATGAAGAAGCTGTAATTAAAGCATATGGAGATCATGAACAAAAACTTTTTGCTGAGAAAAAGAAAGAGTTGAAAAAAGAAATTAAAGATCGCGGACTTCCTGTTCCTAAACTTAAAAAGAAGAAATGAAATTTTAATCAACTGAGTTTTCAACATACATTTCACTTCCGTTTTTGTTCCGTTTTACTTCCTTTTTTTCGCTGGAAAATCTGCTATACTGTTATTGTGGCCGGTTTGGAACGAGCCGCCATTACCTCCTTCAATCCCTTCCCTAACACAGAGCCGTCTCGATGTGAGGCGGCTTTTCTGTTGGGGGGTGAGATGTAAGTTTTGGCGATTTTTTATAGGTCGTCGACAGGAGATATAAATTTTATAGGGTATAGAGCGCGGTACTGCGGGAAACGCTCGGAGGACACAGCTGCGGCGGTGTCCTTTTTGATTGCAGAGGAGGTGGATGTGTGGACGATATAACCCTGCTCCGTGGAGATTGTTTCGAGCGGATGAAGGAGATTGCGGACGGGAGTGTCGCACTCGTCCTTGCAGACCCGCCGTATAATATCGGCGTTCAAACGGAAACGAAAGGGAAGAGGAGAATAAACGCATGGGACAGGATCGACTACTATCCCGCCTTTATGCGCCGTTTCTTCGTTGAATCCGCCCGTGTGCTGAAGGAGAACGGCGTTCTCTATATGTGGCACAATGACATGACGCAGATCGCCGAGATTATTCATGATGTACATGAAAACGGATCGTTTCGGCTTATCAGTTTCTGTATCTGGGACAAGGGTATTAGTTATCGGGCGAGGTCGTGGCTGAACCGCAATCCCGGACAGTTGCGGCAGTGGTTCAACCGTTGCGAGTACTGTCTGCACTTCTTCAAGGTGGGGACGGGGGGATTGGCGCACTCTATAGGAGTAGATCGAATCAACAGCAACCCCGACTGTTACCGTTCGATAAAGGATTGGTACGTTACTGAGAAAAAACGCCTTGACCTCACAGATGATGACATCTCCGCCGCTTATAAGACTACGACGGGGAAAGAACCATATATGATTTCAAAACATTATTTCAAAGATTCCCAATTTGCAATTCCGACGCGTGCGGTGTGGGAGGCTGTCTATGAGCCGTTGGGCTTCGGCAAGAACTACGAGGAGCTGCGGAAGGAGTATGAGGAACTGCGGCAGGAGTATGAGGGATTGAGGCATACGCATGTAAATGATACGGTGCACTGTAACGTATGGGAGTGGGCGGCGATACCGTCGCAGAAGCGTTTCCATACCTGCGAAAAACCCGTTGATATTCTCTCGCGTATCATCCGTACAAGTTCGCGTACGGGCGATACCGTTCTTGATGAGGCAGTTGCGTGATTGATACAAGGATTTCTGCCCGTTTTCGTTACGGGGGTTCAAAAAGCATAGCAGTATTGGCTTTCTGCTTCCGAGGAGTGTGCAGAAGGCTTATTTTTTGTTTGTCGATAGCGGAAATCACTTCTCTCTAAGTGGGGTGGGAGGGTGGTCTGTTCGGGATTTCACACGCGCATAACGAAAAGTCCTATCCCATAACGATTTGTTAGATGTATCGTTACGAGGGTGTGCAATAGCGATAAACGATATGAAACGACAATAAAGGAATCGCTGATAAAATGAAGTCTGCCGTATTGATGCAGATTTTTGCCCTGTCGGCAATGCGAGGGCGAAAAGGATGTGCCAAGACGGTGGTGCTGAATTTATCAGTGCCTCCTAAAACGCAGAAAACCTATTGAAGAGTGCATTATTATCTGCCATAATAAAAAATGGATTACGTTAATTGTTCAGTTGGAGGTGCAGAGATGGCAGATGTCGCAAATGATAACTGGATAAACATAGATGAATCCGCAGAATATATCGGTGTTAAACAAGGAAGCATCCAAGATTGGATTAGAAAAGACAAAGGCGTCCCTGCTCACAAGATAGGAAAGCAATGGAAATTCAAATGCTCCAAATTAGATGAGTGGGTCGCAAGCAGAAAAAGCGCAATGGAATGACGGACTGTATGTTCACAACAATGAATAAGACAAGAATGGAGATTAAAGAGGGTTATGGCTGTGAAGAAATCTGAACTATATTCTCTTCTTTGGGAGGCTTGCAATAAACTGAGGGGAGGCGTGGAACCAGCGAGGTATAAGGACTATGTGCTTGTACTGCTGTTCTTCAAATATGTGTCCGACAGATACAAGGGGCAGCCTTTCGCTGAGTTTACCATCAGCAAGGGGCTTCCTTTGAGGATTTGATTGCCGCCAAGGGAAAGAGCGATGTCGGCGAACGGGTGGATAAGATTATCCAAAAGTTCCTTGAGGACAACAGACTCCAGGGTTCCCTTCCTGATGTCAGCTTCAACAATCCCGATGAACTTGGCTCCGGCAAGGAACTGGTCGATAAGGTGTCTGGCTTGATTGCCGTATTCCAGAATTCGGCAATTGACTTCAAAAACAATCGTGCCAGCGGCGATGACATCATTGGCGATGCCTATGAGTATTTCATGATGAAGTTTGCGCAGGAGTCTGGCAAGAGCAAGGGGCAGTTCTACACGCCGAGCGAGGTGCCCCCGTATCATCGCACGGCTTATTGGCATTGACAATATCCATCAGATGCCGACCAAGAAGTGGACTCTGTACGATATCGTCCTAGCGACTTTGATACAATACAACGATAGAAACAGGCTGTGTATATACGAGCACAAGGGCTTTCCCGAAATTTTAAATTGGGAAAGCCCTTGTTTTATGTTTTAGGCATATGCCACGCTGTGATAGAAAATAATATTTTCTCTGAAATGCATACCCTATTAACGATTATAATAGGCTATCGTTAATAGAGTGGTTTTTTCTTTTAGAACTTCCATCCCATAGAGAAGCCTCCCGTGACATCAGCAGTGTGAAAGACTCGGGCTTTCTAATTGGCATCGCGGCGAATACATTGTAGGATACCTCGGAGAGTTTTCCGCGCAGACCGATTGCCGCACCTGCGACGGTGTGTCCGTTATAGAGATCGGCGCCATAACCGTAGACCGCGCCGACGTCAGCGCCGAGATAGAGCTCCGCATTTTGTTTCGGGAACTTCGTCGCAAACTCGTTGCGCAGATACCATCCGTTTGTCCCCATCAGCGTGACCTGCCCGTCAAATCCGCGTACCATATAGCGGTTGCCCATGCTGACCATGTCCACGCCATAGAGCCGCATGCTGTCCTGCGTCCACTGCCCGTGAAAGGACGTCGTGAACGTGGCGGGACGATGACTGAACATAAATGGATGTACATAGTCCATATCGAGAAGCCACATCCGATAGAGCGTCTTCGGCGCGTCCGGGTAGGACTTCTCTTTTTGTGCGCCCATCCATCCGAGACCAAAGCGATGGGGGAGGCGGAAATAGAGCATATCACGATGTAGATAGAGTCGCTCTGCATAGCCGATCTCCATCGAGGTCTGGTGCATTGCCTGAATGGGAAGCTCTGTATCGTTGAGGAAACTATGGGTGTTTCGTTTCCGCAAACGAATATCCATAGGGGGCTTCATCAGCAAGGTTTTCCTATTATAGAGGAAAGTATTCTAATGAAAGAATGCCCCCTCTTCTCTGTATGTAAAAAAGGTAGCTATCTTTATTTAAAAGTAG
Source organism: uncultured Selenomonas sp. (assembly GCA_937981305.1). GTDB lineage: Bacteria > Bacillota > Negativicutes > Selenomonadales > Selenomonadaceae > Centipeda. The sequence goes on along the minus strand of CALJPB010000146.1, from coordinate 272 downwards.
AGATAGTTGCTTTTTTTTGTTTGATTTGAAAACATGATATATCTATATTTTTGAGACTGATTCCTAGTATTGTAATAATATACAATTATAAAACGTATTTTTTGCACATAATCGTTAAGTATAGGTGGGAATAAGTTCTGTTATGAAGATATACCGACTGAAAAATGATAGCATTATGCGATCGTAAGGGATAGTGGAAAATTTTTTCAAAAAACTTTTTTAACTGTCAACTTGGAGCTTACAGTTAACCATTACCATATGAATCAGCAAGG
>CALJPB010000145.1 GCA_937981305.1 uncultured Selenomonas sp. | reverse complement strand
GCGCCGCTGAACCGACCGTCTGTAATCAGACCGACCTTCAGCCCCATTCCCGTAATGACCGCCGTCGGGTTGAGCATCTCCTGCATCCCTGGACCGCCCTTCGGCCCTTCGTAGCGGATGACAACGACATCACCATCGTGGATCTTCCCCTCAATGATGGCATTGACACCCTCCTCTTCGGAGTTAAAGCAGCGTGCCGTTCCACGATAGGTGAGCATATCGTCCGCGACCGCCGATGCCTTGACAACCGCGCAATCGGGTGCGAGGTTGCCGCGCAGAATCGCAAGGCCTCCCTCGGGACGATAGGGATTCTCGACACTGTGAATCACCGTGGGATCAAGGATCTCAGCATGGGCAATGCGCTCACGCACCGTACCCGTAACCGTCAGCGCATCCAGATGCAGCAGGTTCTTCTTTGAGAGCTCCTTCATGACAGCTGAAATTCCGCCCGCCTCGTTCAGGTCTTGCATATGATGCGTTCCCGCAGGGCTCAGCTTCGTAATGTAGGGGGTACGTCTGCTGATCTCATCGAAGAGGGGCGGCGGGAGCTCGATCCCTGCCTCGTGCGCGATTGCAGTGAGGTGCAGTACCGTATTCGACGAGCCGCCAATGCCCATATCGACCGTAATCGCATTCTCGAAGGCTTCGAGCGTCATGATATCACGCGGACAGATGTTTTTCTCAACGAGATCGAGGATGACTGCCCCCGCCTGTTTTGCGAGCAAGCGACGCTCACCCGTATAGGGTGCGGGAATCGTACCATTGCCGGGAAGCCCCATGCCAAGCACTTCGGTCAGGGAGTTCATCGTATTCGCTGTGAACAGTCCGGAACAGGAACCGCAGCTCGGACAGGCATGTTCCTCAATCGCCGTCATTTCATGCGCATCCATCTTGCCTGCAGCAAACATCCCCGCTGCCTCAAACGCCTGACTGACACTGATGTCGCGACCGCGATGGCGACCGGCAAGCATGGGACCGCCACTGACAAGAATCGCAGGAATATTGAGACGTGCCGCCGCCATGAGCATCCCCGGTACAACCTTATCGCAGTTCGGAATGAGGACAAGTCCGTCGAATCCCGAAGCCATCGCAACGGCTTCGATGGAGTCCGCAATCAGCTCACGGCTTGCAAGGGAGTATTTCATCCCCGTATGACCCATCGCAATTCCATCACAGACACCAATCGACGGAAATTCAATCGGCGTTCCACCTGCGGCAGCCACGCCGAGCTTCACAGCTTCCGCAATCGTATTCAGATGGAAGTGCCCCGGAATGATCTCGTTGAATGAGTTACAGACACCGATCAGCGGCTTTCTGAGATCATCCGAACCATATCCATTCGCATGAAAAAGTGAGCGATGCGCACAGCGTGTCGCTCCTTTTTTTACAACATCACTTCTCATAAAAACTCTCCCAATCTATTTTGATTTATGGATTATACACACATCCATAAATCAACTGCAGCTTACAAAGGCATGACAGAGATTTTAACGCATTCCATGTTTTTTTTCAATAGCCTGGCGCAAAATAGAGTTTTGGCATACACATGGGGAATATGTTATAATCTGTTTGTTTCTTAAAATTCGATTCCTTTTTGGGCTTTGATTCCCTGCTGAAAGGGATGCTTGACAAGACGCATTTCGGTAACGAGATCCGCGTGGGCGATAAGTTCCTGCGCTGCATTTCGCCCCGTAAAGATCAGGTGAGTTTTTTCGGGGCGCGCAGCAAGCAGTTTCTCCAAATGATCCAATGAAATGAATCCAAAGGAATAGGCATAGTTAAATTCATCGAGGATTATCATATCCCACGCATTGCTCTGAAGCTCATCCATGGCGGTCTGAAGGAGCTCTGCAGCGGCACACCGATGCTCTTCCTCTGTGCCGTTGCCTCTCTGTGAGAATCCGAGACCGCCCTGTCGAATTTCAATCTGATGGTTGATCGAAGCGAGTGCCTTGATGGATTCGAGTTCTCCATACTTCCAGCTCCCCTTGATGAATTGGAGAATAAGCACGCGCAGATGATTCCCCCACGCACGCATTGCCATCCCGAGAGCCGCCGTTGTTTTTCCCTTTCCATCACCGGTATGGACGATGACGAGACCTCTGTTTTCCATAGGAATCCCTCAACTTTCTGAATGATATATGTTAGGTGAGTACATGAGGCATTATTTTTTCTTCACGGGCATTATTTTACTTGTAGTTCTTGGATGTATCTTTTGCATTGAGCGCATGGATCTCCTGAATCTGAAGCAGATCGATGTGACTGCCCATGTTCAGGAGACGGATGGAAACGCAACACTCGTGTGGGAACGTCTTCCCTATCCTTGCTATTACCGCGTTGATACATACCTCAAGACGACAGGAATGGTTTCTGACGAGCCAATCTACGAACACGTAAAGACAGAGTTTACCACAGCGCCTTCCTACTCGATTACCTCTGCACCGATCCCGTTTTATTATCGGATTACAGCCTATGGTATATTTGGTGCGGTAACCGCCCCATCATCACCGATTCCAACGCCTTACTTTATGGCAAAATCCCCGATTCCAATATACCACTATACGAAGGATCATCCCGCAAGTCTCAATCCATTCCTTGTTTGGCACAGCATTCCAAACGCCGTTCTATACGAGGTCGAGCTCCTTTTGGCACCACCGTCAAAAGAAGGCGGCACGGAGCTTTCTCCAACGAATCACCTAATGAGCACACGCAATATTTTCACGAATGGATGGCAAGCAGATCTGCGCGCCTATTCGTCTTATGAAAAACTGTATTGGC
>CALJPB010000144.1 GCA_937981305.1 uncultured Selenomonas sp. | reverse complement strand
GAAGCGGTTCGACAATCTCCTTGAAGTCAACGTGATCGGGAAGACCACCGACGTTGTGGTGCGATTTGATGACCGCAGATTTACCAAGTCCGCTCTCAATGACATCGGGGTAGATCGTTCCCTGCACGAGGAAGTCCACTGCACCGATCTCATGTGCCGCCTCCTCGAATACGCGGATAAATTCCTCACCGATGATCTTGCGCTTTGCCTCAGGCTCGGTTACTCCCTTGAGCTTTGCATAGAAGCGGTCACGCGCATTGATGCGGATGAAGTTGACATCGTAGGTGCCGGATGTTCCGAAAACAGCTTCAACCTCATCCCCCTCGTTCTTTCGCAGGAGTCCGTGATCGACAAAGACACAGGTGAGCTGGCTGCCGATTGCCTTGGAGAGCAGAACTGCTGCAACGGAGGAGTCTACACCACCCGAGAGCGCACAGAGTGCACGCCCCGTACCGATCTTTTCACGCAGTTCCTCAATGGTTTTCTGTACGAAGGAATCCATGCGCCATGTGCCCGTGCATTTGCAGACGTGATAGACAAAGTTTTTCAGGATCTCAGTCCCGTGCTCCGTGTGCATGACCTCGGGATGGAACTGCACAGCATAAAGCCCTTGACGCGGATTCTCCATCGCCGCAATCGGACAGACGGGAGTGCTTGCCGTTGTATGGAAGCCTGCGGGGAGCTCGCTGATATAATCCGTGTGGCTCATCCAGCAAATGTTTTTGGCCGGAATCCCGTCAAACAGACGGGACGCTTTGTCCGTGATGTCGACCTCTGTCCGCCCGTATTCGCTCGTGGGAGCTGTTTCAACGCGACCGCCGCAGAGATGTGCCATCAGCTGGGCGCCGTAGCAAATGCCAAGTATGGGAATCCCAAGCGCAAAGAGTTCTTTCGGTGCCGTTATGGCTTCCGCCCCGTAGACGCTGTTCGGACCGCCTGTCAGAATGATGCCGCGCGGTGCGAGCGCCCGAATACGCTCCAAGGACAACGTATGAGGATGTACCTCGCAATAGACGTGGTTTTCCCGCACGCGTCGCGCAATGAGCTGATTGTACTGTCCACCAAAATCCAGTACCAAAATCATTTCCGAGGTCTCGGGTCTGTTCATCATGGATGTCCCTTTCTCTTTAGTCTTCTGCATTTTCCGTAAAATTCCGCACGGCTGCGTGTGATACGTCGACGGAAAACCCCTTCTGATAGAGATTTGCCATCATCTTTTGATACTTGTCCGTTGGCTTGAACTTCATTGCAAGCGCTCGGCGGCGGCTGTTTCCCGCTCGTAGGTATCCTCGGGGACAACGCTCCACACGAGGTCGTGATCGAAGCCGCGCTGCATGAGCTTCGCACAGATCTGACGTACGGAATTCCGACTTTCGTTGTAGAGATACATGAACTGCTGGGTGCAGAGATCCGTATCGTCAAGATAGTGACGCTCGATGAGACGCGCGATGGCAGCATCGATCTCCTCTTCGGGAAAGCCCTTGCGCGTGAGTTTTTCGCGCAGCTTCTGTTCACTGTGTGCCTGCCGCGCAAGATAGTCGACCGCCGTTATCAGCGCAGTCTTGTCCGTCGTCTTTCGGGAATCACTCATTCCTCCGTCTCCGTGATTGCCTCTTCCTCCGGGAGATCAGTTGTTTCTTGATCTGCATCTGCAGATGATTTTTTTGACCCACCCTTCTTCTTCGGGGTTACCCCTTCGACAAGGATTTTTGTGCGGATCTTTTCTTCAATCTCGGCAATGAGTTCCGGTTTTTCCTCCAAGGTCGCCTTTGCGTTTTCCTTACCCTGCCCGAGTCGCTCGCCCTCATAGGCATACCATGCACCGCTCTTGTTTACGATGTCCAGCTCGACGCCCATGTCAATGATGCTGCCGAGACGTGAGACACCCTCCCCGTACATGATGTCAAACTCCGCTGTCTTGAACGGCGGCGCGACCTTGTTTTTAACGATCTTGGCACGCGTACGATTGCCGAGGGATTCCGTGCCCTGCTTGATGGAGTCGGCGCGGCGCACATCAATGCGCACCGATGCATAGAATTTCAGCGCGCGCCCGCCCGTCGTCACCTCCGGATTGCCATAGGTAACGCCGATCTTCTCGCGCAGCTGATTGATGAAGACGGCGGCCGTACGCGTCTTGCTGATGATGCCCGTGAGCTTGCGCATCGCCTGACTCATGAGACGCGCCTGCAGACCGACCACCGATGTGCCCATGTCACCCTCAATTTCGGACTTCGGCACGAGAGCCGCGACCGAGTCCACGACAATGATGTCAATTGCGGCACTGTGCACGAGCGCATCTACAATCTCAAGTGCCTGCTCGCCCGTATCCGGCTGCGAGATGAGGAGCTCCTCGATGTTGACGCCGAGCTTGCGTGCATACTCCGGGTCAAGGGCATGCTCGGCGTCGATGAATGCGGCAAGCCCCCCTGCCTTCTGTGCCTCGGCAATCATATGGAGGGTGACGGTTGTCTTACCGGAGGATTCGGGGCCGTAAACCTCG
>CALJPB010000143.1 GCA_937981305.1 uncultured Selenomonas sp. | reverse complement strand
TGCGCAGTACGTCGCCGCCAACCTCCGTCCATGCAAGTCCCGTCACAACGCCGACGAGCGGTTTCTTCTCCTGCTTTGCGGCATGGTACTTCGGACGCTCGAGGAAGTCCGTGAGATTCGCCTTTGTGACAGCGATGGGCGGCTTCTCGTCATCGACAATCCTGCGCGCCGCCTTGCGGCAGAGCTGCCCAATGACGCGTTCGAGCTCACGCACGCCCGCCTCACGCGTATAGGAGCGGATGATCTCCGCCCAAACGCCCGCGCTGATGCGGATATCCTTCGCCCTCAGGCCATTCTGTGTGCGCTGACGCGGCAGGAGGTGACGCCGTGCAATCTCGATCTTTTCGAGTTCCGTATAGCTCGATAGGTTCAGGAGCTCCATGCGGTCGCGCAGCGGCGCGGGGATCTTGGCGGGATTATTCGCCGTCACGATCCAGAAGACGCGTGAGAGGTCGAAGGGCAGCTCGACGAAATGATCGCTGAACGTACAGTTCTGTGCAGGGTCAAGCACCTCAAGCAGTGCCGCCGACGGATCGCCGTGGAAGTCCATCGCAATCTTGTCGACCTCGTCCAGCAAAAAGACGGGATTGCGTGTACCCGCGCGACGGATGCCCTCGAGGATGCGCCCCGGCATTGCACCGACATAGGTGCGGCGATGCCCACGGATCTCCGCCTCATCGCGGATGCCGCCGAGCGAGATGCGGATAAACTTGCGTCCCATTGCGCGCGCAATTGACGCGCCGAGCGAGGTCTTTCCGACACCGGGCGCACCGACGAGGCAGAGGATTGGTGCACTCTGCTCGGGGGCGAGACGGCGCACGGCGAGATAGTCAAGGATGCGTTCCTTGACCTTTTCCAAGCCGTAGTGGTCATGTTCGAGCACCGCCTGTGCCTCTGCCATATCGACGTGCTCCTCCGTCGTCTCGTTCCACGGGAGTTCGGTGAGGGTATCGAGATAGTTGCGGATGACACCAACCTCCGCACTCATCGTAGGACTCATGTCGAGGCGGTGAATCTCGCGCTCGATGGTCTCGCGTACGGCTTCGGGATACTCCTTTGCCGCCAGTGCCTCACGGTAGCGGTCTACCTCTGCCGCCTTGTCTGCATCATCACCGAGCTCTTTGCGGATTGCCTTGATCTGCTCGCGCAGATAGAAGTCCCGCTGCACCTTGTCCATCTGCTTTCGGACACGACGGTTGATCTCACTCTCAATGCCCATGATGTCGAGTTCATGCACAAGTGCCTGATAGAGGCGTTCGAGACGCGCACGCACGTCGATTGCGGCAAGGATTTCCTGCCGCACCTCATGCTTCAAACTCAGATGGCTCGCGATGATGTCCGCAAGGCGTCCCATGTCCTCCATGATAGAGATGGAGACAAGTGCCTCAGGGGGAATCTTATGTGAAAGCTTCACCCATTCCTCGAACTTGCTCGTAACTCCGTGTACCAGAGCCTCCATATCCTTGCTCAGCGGCGCATCCTCGTGTTCCTCGATCTCGTGCACATCTGCCTCAGCACACTTCTCCCCCTCATGTATGGCGAGGATCTCCGCTCGTTTCTGACCGTCGACAAGGATGCGAAGGACCCCCTCGGGCATCCGCAGGAACTGGCGAATCTCCGCCACGGTACCGACATCATAGAGGTCATCCGTTGTCGGGTCATCACACTCCGGATCACGCTGTGCCACGACGAGAATGCGGCTGTCCCCCGCAATCGCACGCTCAATGGCGGCAACCGAACGGTCACGCCCAACATCGAGATTGACCATCATGTGTGGATAGACCACAAGTCCGCGCAGCGGAAGCAGTGGGAGTGTTTCTTTCTCGGACATCATATTTCCTTCCGTCAATTGGGAAATGCCATCCCCTAATGAAAAGGAGCGCCGCAGCGCTCCTCGGGTAGCTATCGTATTAGTTCGCGGCTGCCATCTTTGCCGTACCCGCACCATCAATTGTCAGGATGGGGTCACTGCGGTTTGCGACGACATCCTTCGTGACCTGACACGCCGTCACGCCTTGGATCGACGGCACCTCGTACATGACGTTGCGCATGATGCCCTCGATGATGGAGCGCAGTCCGCGCGCACCAAGTTTGAACTCGATGGCTTTTTCAACGACAAAGTCAAGCACCTCGTCCTTAATGTCAAGTTGGATGCTGTCCATGGCAAACAGTTTGGTGAACTGTTTCACAATGGCATTCTTGGGTTCGGTAAGGATGCGTTTCAAAGCGTCGTTGTCAAGCGGATCAAGGTGGGAGAGTATGGGCAAACGTCCTACGATTTCGGGAATCAAACCGAATTTCTTCAGGTCGGCGGGTGCGATGTATTTCAACATGTTGCCTTTGTCGAGCACTTCTTCCGTATTGGCGCCGTATCCGATGACGTTGGCGCGTTTCCGGGCGGCAATGATGCGGTCGATGCCGTCGAAGGCACCGCCGGCGATGAAGAGGATGTTCTTCGTGTTGACGGCGATCATTTTCTGTTCGGGATGTTTGCGTCCGCCTTGTGGAGGCACGTTGGAAACCGAGCCTTCTAACAGCTTCAGCAAAGCCTGTTGCACGCCTTCGCCCGACACGTCGCGCGTGATGCTGGGGTTGTCGCTCTTGCGGGCGATTTTGTCGATTTCGTCGATGAAGACAATGCCGCGTTCGGCAGCGGCCACATCGTAGTCGGCGGCCTGTAGCAGCCTGACGAGGATGTTCTCAACGTCTTCGCCCACATAACCGGCTTCCGTCAAGGTGGTGGCATCCGCCATGGCGAAAGGCACGTTTAACATACGCGCCATGGTCTCTGCCAACAGGGTTTTACCGCTACCGGTCGGGCCGATAAGTAAAATATTACTTTTACCCAATTCCACATCATTGGTTTGATGTTTGGTGCGTAGGCGTTTGTAGTGGTTATACACCGCCACCGCCAGCACTTTTTGGGCATAATCCTGACCGATGACATAATCGTCCAAATGGGCTCGGATTTGGTGGGGCGTCGGTAATTCCTGTTGCTCTTTTGCGCTTTCAGCTTCCGCTTCTTCGCCATGTTCTTCGTTGAGCAGCATATCGTGGCACAGTTCGATACATTCGTTACAAATGTAACCGGAAGTGCCGGCGATAAGTTTATTCACTTCGTCTTGTTCTTTGCCGCAGAAAGAACAGTGTAATTCTTTATCTTTTGCCATTTTTGTCTCTTATCGTTTGCTGAACACTTCGTCAATTAAGCCGTAATTTTTGGCTTCCTGCGCCGACATAAAATTGTCGCGGTCGGTATCTTTTTCGATGGTTTCAATGGGTTGTCCGGTGTGGAACGCCAGGCGTTCGTTAAGAGTGCTTTTGATTTTCAGAATTTCTTGCGCGTGAATCTGAATATCCGATGCCTGACCACGGAAACCGCCGAGTGGTTGATGAATCATCACGCGGGCATGCGGTAATGCGCCGCGTTTGCCCGCTGCGCCGCCGGCTAATAAAAATGCACCCATGGAACAGGCTTGACCGATACACAGGGTGCGAACATCCGGTTTAATAAATTGCATGGTGTCGTAAATCGCCATGCCGGCAGTGACGGAGCCGCCCGGGGAGTTGATGTATAGGTTGATGTCTTTATCGGGATCTTCCGATTCTAAGAAAAGCAGTTGCGCCACAATCAGGTTTGCCATGTTGTCTTCCACTTCGCCGCTGAGAAAAATCACGCGGTCTTTCAGCAGGCGGGAATAAATGTCATAGGCGCGTTCACCGCGGGAGGTTTGGTCAACGACCATAGGAATTAGACTCATATGCTCCTCAATTTCGTCATAATGGGGTGAAAAGTGCGGTCAGAAAAAACAGTGTTTTTATAGAGATAAAAAAGCCCTTGAGTTAATTCAAGGGCTTTTGTTTTTTCGACAAGGGAAGAATTACATCATTCCGCCCATGCCTCCCATACCACCCATACCGCCAAAGATATCGGCAAAATCAGCGCCGTCGACATTGGTGGTATAGGTGTAGCCGCCCTGCGTGCCGCGACCTCCAAAGCCCGAGCCCGGAATGCCACCGAACATGAGCATCTGGTCGTATTCCTTACGCTTGGATTCGTCTGAAAGTGTGTTGTACGCCTCGGAAATCTCCTTGAACTTATTCTCATCGCCGCCCGCATCAGGATGATATTTAGCAGCGAGCTTGCGGAAAGCTTTCTGGATGTCGCTCTTCGAGGCGTCGCGCTTCACACCCAACACGTCATAAAATGTTTTCTTACCAGCCATGACTAAGCACGACCTCCTCTCATAAAAAGTTTTACTTACTTGGTGTCCTTGTCACCGCCTGCATCAGCAGTATCGCCGTTGCTCGCATCATCAGCAATGTCGGCATCCTTGCCGGCATCCGTATCTTTATCGCCCTCTTCGGGACGCTTGGGTCC
>CALJPB010000142.1 GCA_937981305.1 uncultured Selenomonas sp. | reverse complement strand
GGGCTTGGCGCGAACGGACTGGATGCGGCGGCGTGTGCGCGTATCTATGCGGCAAAGGGACGCCCCTCCGACAATCCGCTCATCCTCCATATCGCTGACCTTACGATGGCACATACCGTCGCGCATGACGTTCCACCTGTCGCCGCGCACCTTTTCACCGCATTTGCGCCCGGTCCTCTCACTGTCATTCTGCCAAAAGCAGCACACATCCCCGACATCGTGACGGGTGGGCTCTCGACGGTCGGCGTGCGTTGTCCCGACCACGATGTCGCGCGCCGCCTGATCCGTGCGGCAGGTGTGCCGATCGCCGCGCCGTCCGCGAACACCTCGGGGCGGCCGAGTCCGACCTCGGCGGCAATGGTCTATGAGGATATGGCGGGGCGCATTCCACTCCTCCTCGACGGCGGCAGTTGCCGCCTGGGCGTGGAGTCCACGATTGTCGACTGCACGGAGGCGGGCACGGTTACGATTCTGCGTCCCGGTGCCATCACGCGCGAGATGATTGCGGCGGAACTGCCGCACATCGAGGTGTGCATGGATGCGGCACTCACAGCAGCGGATGCGGCACCGCGCGCACCCGGCATGAAGTACACGCACTATGCGCCGCGCGTGCCGCTCACCGTCTATGTGGGGACGGGGACAGATGCCGCTGCGGCATTGAGAGAGGAGCTCCTGCGCCGTACGGCAGCGGGGGAGCGGCCGGCACTCATTGCAAGCAACGAGACGATTGCGGCACTCTCCGACATCATCCATGCAGACGACACATATCACTGCGGAGCGCGCGGCAATCACAGCGCATTTGCCTCCTGTCTCTACGATGCGCTCCGCCATTTTGACACGATGCCCGTCACCTCCCTCCTCGCTGAGGGAACGGCGGCGGTCGGGCTGGGAACTGCGATTATGAACCGGCTGCGCAAGGCGAGCGGCGGCGATATCCGCTTTGTGTGAGAGAACAACATCGACTGCTGTCATCTGTACGTCACGTAAACGAAAAACCGACAGCCACTCTGTTTCGAGCAAGCTGTCGGTCATACTGCTATTCGCATAAAAACGAAACACGTCCTTATTCAGTTGTTTGGTGTCGCACGAACACCCTCTGTGTCCATGTGAGCGTGTATTGTACGTTCAGCTGAAACCGTTTGGAGATCTCAAATATCATCCAATTTGCGCGCTAGGTTTTCGAAAAACGAATCGTACAGAGAAGATTGTCACGCACCCGCCCGTGCGGGGCTGACTACGCCGCAGACATTCCTTGCCGATGCAATGCCATATGAGAGCTGCACGACCTGTTGGCAGTCCTTGTTCTTCTTCAAAGATGCATTCCCATCAGGGGATATGGCAACAGCGTTCAAAGATTTGATTCAATAGACATTCTCCTTTCCTTCATCTTCACGTTTCTAGGAGATATATCTCTTTTCTTATGTTTATCATATCATAAATATAGGATGTGCGCAACCGTTTTTTGGAATGATTGGAGAAATAGTGGTGTTCAGAGCATTTCTAAACTTCCTGTTTCCACCGCGCTGTCCAAGCTGCTCCACCTATGTTGAGCGCAGGGGCATATTCTGCGCGGCCTGCACGCAGCAGCTGATCGGACTGCACACACTTGTGTGCACGGGGGAGACGCAGAAATATCTTGACGGGATCTGGGCGTTTGCCCATTACCGCGCGGGTGTGCGCGATCTCCTGCGCACGCTGAAATATCGGAAACAGAAATCTACACTTCCAGCGCTTCATATGATTCTGACGATGGGGGAGGAGGCTCTTGCACCGCTGCCGCGCCCTCTCGTTGCCGTGCCCGTTCCTCTCGCGCCGCAGCGTGCGCGGGAACGCGGCTTCAATCAGGCGGAGGCGATCTTTGCACCGTGGCTCGCAGCGCACGGCATTGCACTCCGCCCCCTGCTCGTCCGCACGCGTGAGACCGCTCCGCTCTACCCGCACACGCGCACGGAGCGGCAGCGGGAGCTCAGAGGTGCGTTTGCCGTGGCAGAGGGCGCGGATGTCACGGCACGGGATGTCCTTCTCGTGGATGATATCATGACATCGGGGGCAACGCTGACGGAATGTGCGCGTATACTGAAACGTGCGGGAGCGCGCCGTGTCTATGCCTTTGTGCTTGCGAGTGAGCATTTGTGATGTATGTCATAGGAAGCGTGGCAATTTGCTTGTAAAACATACGGAAAAGCCCTATAATAAAAGAGTATTATTATGGGGGATTCCATCGAAAGTACCGATACGAGCCCCTTATCGGGGTGAATGATCGGTACTTTTGTTGTTTAGGAGGGGTTCTATTGCAGATGAATGGTGCACGCGCTCTCTTGGAGAGCCTGAAGGCAGAGGGCGTCGAGGTCGTATTTGGCTATCCGGGCGGTGCCGTCCTCACGCTTTATGATGAAGTTTATAAAATGAAGTTTCCGCATGTCCTGACGCGCCACGAGCAGGGGGCGGCGCACGCGGCAGACGGCTATGCCCGCGCCTCGGGTAAGGTCGGTGTCGCGTTTGCGACCTCGGGGCCCGGCGCGACGAACCTCGTCACGGGCATTGCGACGGCGCACATGGACTCCGTGCCGATGGTCTGCATCACGGGGCAGGTCGCGAATCCATACATCGGCAAGGATTCCTTTCAGGAGGCGGACATCGTCGGCATCACCACGCCGATCACGAAGCACAACTACCTCGTCAAGGACGTGAACGATATTCCACGCGTGGTGAAGGAGGCGTTCTATATCGCGCGTACGGGCCGCCCCGGTGTCGTTGTCATTGACGTGGCAAAGGATGTCTTTGATGCGCCGATCGAGTACTGCTATCCGGAGATGGTGGAACTGCACGGCTATACGGGGGATGTCCCCTACGAGGTATCCGCTGTATGGGAGGCGGCAGAGGCACTTGCCGCTGCGTACCGTCCCCTGCTTTTCGTGGGCGGCGGTGTCGTACTCTCGGATACGGCAAAATATGTGCGCGAACTGCTCGCGTGTACGGGAATACCGTCCGTTGCAACCCTCATGGGCATCGGCGGGGTTCCAGCAGAGACGGAGGGCTATACGGGCATGGCGGGAATGCACGGTGCCTATGCCTCGAACATGGCGATCCAGGAATGTGATCTCCTGATCGCGCTCGGCACACGCTTCAGCGACCGCGTAACGGGGAACACGGCGGCATTTGCCTCAAAGGCGAAGATCGTGCATTTTGACATCGATCCTGCCGAACTGAACAAGAATGTACGTGCGGATATTTCCGTTATCGGCGATCTGCGTGAAACGCTGCCCGCATTTCTCGATGTGGTGAAGAACAGCAGCGGGGAAGATCTCCCCGTGCGTTTCCGTCCGTGGCGCGGCGAGGTGCTCTCGATGGAGCGCGCCCATCCGCTCGGCTGGAAGGCATCGGAGGCCATCCGCCCCGAGGAGCTCATTCGTCGTGTGCGTGAGCTCGTCCCTGCGGATACGATCTGCGTTACGGACGTGGGGCAGCATCAGATGTGGGCGGCACAGTTCTTTGGCTGCCATGAACCGCGCCGCTTCCTCACCTCGGGCGGTCTCGGCACGATGGGCTACGGCCTGCCCGCCGCGATCGGCGCGAAACTTGCGAACCCCGACAAGGAGGTTGTTCTCATCACGGGCGACGGCAGCATCATGATGAACTGTCAGGAGTTTGCGACGATGGCGGACAACGATATCGACGTGAAAGTCGTCATTGTCCACAACTCCATCCTCGGCATGGTCGGGCAGTGGCAGCGGCTCTTCTACAGTCACCACTACTCCGCCTCG
>CALJPB010000141.1 GCA_937981305.1 uncultured Selenomonas sp. | reverse complement strand
TGCGCCCGATGAGTCCGGTGTCGCCGCCGAGGGCATCCATCATCGTCAGAAGAACCGCATAGGAGGAAGTGGATTTCGTTGGATCTGCGAGTGCAATGCGTCCACGGAACTTCGGATCGAGGAGATCCCGCCAGCCTTTCGGCGCGTCCGCCTCGCTCACCAGATCGGTGTTGTAGGCGATGACGTAGGTGTCCATGACCATATTATAAAACGCATTGTTTTCGCGTACAAAATTGGGTAAAATTGCAGATTTTTCGGGAGACACATAGGGCTCCAGATAGGACTCCAGCGAGACGTAGGCATCTGCCGTGCCGCCCCAGATAACATCACCGTGCGGATTTTCCTGCTCCGTGCGGACGCGTGCCATGAGTTCATCTGAACTTCCGCTGACAAGCTGTACCTGAATGCCCGTCTGCTCCTGAAACTCTTTGGCAAGCGGAGCTGCCCAGTCATCCGTATTACAGTTGTAGACCACAACGATATTCTCGTCCGACCGTACGCCCTGCGGCTCTGTACCGCAGGCTGCAAGGATAAATCCTGCCATGAGCAGAAGCGTCGCACCCCATATCCGCATGCGCTGAAAGATGATCATCGTGCGACACCTCCTCAGCGAGATGTCATCAATTTCAAATCTTTTTGATAATTCTACAATAATCAGAACTGCATTGCAATCATACAGTTCGTCATTTTTGGGGGAGAATCCTATCTTGATGATTCGCAAGCATAGCAAACGTATAAAAGGAAGGGACGACTGCGGGTCTTATTCCCCACGCATTTCCCGCTGTGCCTCGAAGAAATGATAGACGGCTTCTGCCGCAGGACGGTTCATCCCGGGGGCGGCGGCGAGTTCATCAACTGAAGCAGCCTTGATCTTATCCAGTGTACCGAAGTGCATTCGAAGACTCTCTCGCCGCTTCGGACCGACACCGACGATATGATCCAGTACAGAAACCAGGTTGCGCTTGCCGCGCAGCTTACGATGAAACGTAATCGCAAAGCGGTGCGCCTCGTCTCGGATGCGCTGAATGAGATAGAGCGATGGACTGCGGCGCGGCAGTTCGATCGGCTCAGAGTTCCCTTCCGTAAAGACAAGCTCGAACTGCTTGGCAAGACCGACCACGGGGACGTTCTTATGCCCCGCCTCATTCCGAATAATCTCAAGTGCGGAGGAGAGCTGTCCCTTGCCACCGTCGATGATGATGAGATCGGGCAGTTCCTCTTCGGACAGCCCCACATAACGGCGTGTCGTGACCTCGCGCATGGAGAGAAAATCGTCGGGTTTTCCCTCC
>CALJPB010000140.1 GCA_937981305.1 uncultured Selenomonas sp. | reverse complement strand
CGGACGAAAAATCTACGCCAATCTGACGGACTTCATTTTATCAGCGATTCCTTAACACAGATTACTGATTCATTTCATCCCATTTTTCTTCCAGTTCCTCCACAATGCGTGCATGCTCCGCCTCCGTAAGCGTCACCTTCGCACGGTAGATAATCGCACCGAGCAGAATGAGAACGAACGGAAGCGCAAACATGACGAGCTTGAAGTTGAAGAGGTTCTCCGGCGTGATCGTCGCCGCCGTCGCGCCGCTCGTCATGCCGACCCAGATCGCAGTCAGACCGATCAGCCCGCTTGTAATCGCACCCGCGAGCTTGTCCACCAGCGGACGCACGCAGAGGACAAGCGCCTCGTCGCGATGTCCGAGCTTCAGCTGCCCGTACTCGACCGCATCCGTAATCGTCATGAGCACGACGAGGAAGATCAGCGGCTGCGGCAGGGAGAACAGACCTGCGGCAAAGAGCGTCATAATGACGCTCGTGCCCGCCATCGCGTAGAGCACGATGCCAACGAGCATCACGGCAACCGAGCCGAAGAAGAGCCTCCGACGGCTGAACTTCTCCGTCAGCGTCGGGAAGAGAGCCACGGCGAGCAAGCCGATGATAACGTTGATGACACCGAGGAAGGAGAATTGCTTCGCGTCGCCGAGCACATAGATAAAGTAATAGAGGTTGAAATTATTGATGACATTCTGCCCAAGAACAAAAACAAGATACGCAATCGCCACCCAGAGCAGCTGATCATTCTTGATGAGGATCGAGAACACGTCCTTGAACGAGGTCTCCGTCTTGTTCTCGCGCAGCGCGGAATCCTCCTCCTTTGTCCCAAGGCCGAGGATAATCGCGCCGAGGGTTGCGATGCCGCCGCCGATGACCGCAAACGCAAACCAGCCCGCAGAGTCACCCGCACCGCCGTTCTCGTTCAGCGAGAAGTAAAGCACGACGGGCATGACGATCGCCGTGACCAGCTGACCGCCGAACACCGAACCAATACGTGCATAGGTCGCCGTCACCTCACGCTCGCGCGAGTCGAACGAGAGCGCAGGGATCATCGACCAGATGGCAACGTCCTTTGCCGAGTAGAACACATCCATGATGAGGTAGAGGACTGCAAAGAGGACGAGGTAGAGCATCGGATTCGACACCGTCAGCCCGCCCATATCCGTAAATAGGATCGCCAGCGTGATCGCTGCGACAAACGCGCCCACGATGACCCACGGCTTGAACTTGCCCCAACGCGTCTTCGTCTTGTCAATCGTATTGCCGATAAAGGGATCAAGAAAGAGTTCACCGAGGCGCAGTACAAGGATGATCGTCGTCACAATGCCGATCATATAGGCATCGTGCTCGTGGTTGTCGGAGTGGAACAGATTGCTCGTGACAAAGATCATAAAGTACGTACCGAGCATAGCATAGAACACATCATGTCCGAAGGTGCCGCAGGAATAAGCGATGCGCGGCCAGAATTTGCTCTTTTTGTCCGACATGGGAAGCCCTCCTCAGCCTTTGACCGTGCGGATGTATGCAATGATGCCGTCCGCAATCTGCGCGAGCGGCGCACGCCCCGCATTCACAACGAGGTCATAGTGTGCGCCGTCGCCCCACTTGCGCCCCGTATAGTAGTCATAGTAGCGCGCGCGTTTCTCATCCTCGCGATCCATCTCCTTGAGCGTCTTGCCCTCGTAGACCGTACGTCCGCGCTCCTCACGGTAGTCGTCGTCCGCACAGACGAAGATGGAAAACACATCGTCGCGCTTCCGAAGCGCATAGTCCGCACAGCGTCCGAGGAAAATGCACGGACCGTCATCGGCAAGTTTCCGCACAACGTTCGACTCCGCCATGAACATCCCCTGACTGGACTCGCCCATCGCCATGCCGAACGAGTGGAACGGAATGAAGCGCGATGCAAGCGGCTTCACCGTGTTCTCAAGCTCGAGCAGCTCCTTCTCATGCAGATCATTGATGCCGAGCTTTGCCGCCGCGAGATGGACGATCTGGCGATCGTAGAGATGAACGCCCAGCTTCTCGGCGAGAATGTTCGCGAGTTCCCGTCCGCCGCAGCCGTACCGACGGCTGATTGTGAGGATGAATTTCTTCTCCTCCATGTGACTCCCTCCTTCATCATGGGAAACAGATGTGTGTTTCCCACAAACAACTCTTGAAAACGGTAAAATGGAAAAGGTTCTTGGAAAAGTAAACGTTTTCTTTCTTACGGTTTTTATTATACGCCATCATTTTCCAAAAAGCAAACGTTTTCTTTTGAAAAGCAAAAAATTTTTATGCATTTTCGGAATCAAAAAAGAGACCTCGCGTTCACAAGGTCTCTCATGAAGATTTTCAGCCGACCGCCGTCTCAAGCGCGATCTTGATCATATCGCTGAACGTCGTCTGCCGCTCCTCTGCCGTGCACTTCTCGCCCGTGACGAGATGGTCGCTGACGGTGAAGAGCGCGAGTGCCTGCCGTCCATACTTCGCCGCGAGTGTATAGAGTGCCGCCGCCTCCATCTCGACCGCGAGCACGCCGTACTGACGCAGCTTCGCATTGTCGATCTCCTCATCGTAGAAACGGTCAACGGAGATGACATTGCCGACGCGCACGGGGAGGTTCAGCTTCTTTGCATTCTCCACAGCGGCGGAGAGCAGCTCGTAGTCCGCGAGCGGTGCATAGTTGATCGAGCCGCCGAAGATGCTCCGAATCATGCCCGAATCCGTTGTCGCGCCCTGCGCGATGAATACGTCACGCAGTTTCACCTTCTCGTGCATACCGCCGCAGGTGCCGACGCGGATGAGCTTCTGCACACCGTAGTAGTCCATCAGTTCATTCGCATAGATGGAGATGGACGGCATCCCCATACCCGTGCCCTGCACGGAGACGGGTACGCCCTTGTATGAACCTGTGTAGCCGAGGATATTGCGGATGGAGGTGTACTCCTTCGCCCCCTCCAGGAAATTCTCCGCGATGAACTTCGCGCGCAACGGATCCCCCGGCAGCAGAATGCGCTCGGCGACCTCGCCCTTTTCGGCGGCAATGTGCAGTGAACTCATGTTGTTTCCTCCTATTGAAATAGATTTGTCGTCCTTATTGTAACGCGGTCATACCATATCATTATTTTCCGTATACCTCGCGAGCTGCGCTGCGGTATCCCGCCCTCCGTATAAAATGCGGATGACGGTCACAATGCAGCTCTCGTGCTTCGGTATGTAGAAAACGAGATAATGGTCGACAGGCATAATGCGAAGACCGCGCGTGCGCCACGGCTCACCTTCATAGAGCCGATACCGTTCAGGCATTTCTTCAAGTGCATAGATGTGCTCCTCCAAATGTCGAAAGAGTGCCTCTGCACTATCTATGGCTCGGAGTTCAAATGCGATATACTCATAAATCTCACGCATATCCTCCTTTGCTTGCGCAGAGAGTTCAACGCGATACATCATAGCCCGTACTCCCGCCGCAGTTCAGCAAAGACCTCGCGCGCGGGTCGCGTCCGTCCTGCCTCAATATCGGCATAGCCCTTTTCAAGCTCTCTATTAAGAGCCTCCTCCGACAGCCTGCTCACATCAAGAGGGTGTCTGCGCGGTATTTTCACATCGAACGGAAGCCCCTGATGCAGGATCACCTGACGATAGAACATATTGATTGCATTGGATGCCGGAATGCCGAGCGCCGCAAGTATCTCCTCTGCCCGTTCCTTAACGTCCGGCTCGACTCTCGCATATAGATTGGCGGATTTTGCTGCCATAATAACGCCCCTCCTTCTTCCTTGCGTAAATCATTCTACTGATATTATATCTGTATGTGCGGACAAGTGCAATACATATTACACTTCCTAAAAAAACAGTCCCGCGCATATAAAACACACAGAACTGTCCTTATATCATTGAGTTCACCAAAGTCCAATGACCTTCCACCACACGCCGCCGAGGATGAGCCAGATGGCGACGTTGACGGTGGTGATGATGAAGCCGAGCCGCCACCAATCATTCTGCGATACATAGCCCGCACCGTAGAGGATGGGAGCTGCTCCGCCGCCGTAATGCGTGAGCGGTATCATAATGTTCGACATCGCGGCGAATGCAATGGCAGCGAGCATCGGCGGCGTGCCGACGGCGATGGCAACCGTCAAGAAGGCGGCATACATCGCCCCGATATGCGCCGAGACGCTTGCAAATCCATAGTGCGAGTATATGTAGATCAGGATGAGCAGGACGAATGCGAGCGTCCAGCTGATGCCCGCCGATTCGATCATGCGACCCGCGCCCTCCGCCACATATTTGATAAATCCACTCTTGGAGAGCGCCGAGGCAAG
>CALJPB010000139.1 GCA_937981305.1 uncultured Selenomonas sp. | reverse complement strand
GCTGGAATACGATCGGCAGCGCGACAAAGAGGAGGGTCACGGACTTTTGGAGAAGCCATGAGATCACATGAAGTTCAAAGTAGCTCGCCACCACCGTAATGCCGAGGAGCACGAGAATCCCCTTTGCGAGCGTGATCGCACGCGTATCCTCGAGCATGACATAGACGCGGTAGAGGATGAACGCCACAATCAGAATATCGAGTACATCGAGCAGCGTGATAGTTGACAGGATGCCACGAAACTGTATCGGTATCGTAAGATCAAGAGGCATAAGGAACACCCACGGTCAACAAACCCTTTCGTCATATTTTCAAATGAATGATATTATATAAGGATTTCTCTCTCAACAGCGAAAATCCTTGTGACCTGACCCTCTCTTTCAAAAAAATTTCGCCCCCTCGACGAAAGACTTCCAAATGTATTGGAAACGCCTTCGTAAAGGGAGCGAAATTGGAAGCATCAGCAGATCTTGCGAATCCAACCCTCAGGAGCCTCGACCGTGCCGAGCTGAATGCCACGCAGCGTGTCATAGAGTTTTTGCAGAACGGGACCCATATGCTCCATCCCGCTCGGGAAGGAAATCACCTGGTCGCCGTGCGTCACAGAGCCGACGGGCGAGATCACCGCAGCGGTTCCGCACAGGCCGCACTCGGCAAACTCCGTAAGCTCCGCGAACGCGATGGGACGCTCCTCCACCTTCATACCGAGGATGTGCTCGGCGATATAGACGAGCGAGCGGCGCGTGATTGACGGCAGGATCGAATTGGACTTCGGTGTCACGACCACGCCATCCTTCGTCACAAACAGGAAGTTCGCACCGCCCGTCTCCTCGACAAACGTACGCGTCGCCGCATCAAGGAACATATTTTCATCGAAGCCCGCCGCTTTCGCCGTCATATAGGCGTGCAGACTCATCGCATAGTTCAGCCCCGCCTTGATGTGCCCCGTGCCGTGCGGTGCCGCACGGTCAAAGTCGCTCACGCAGAGCCGCACAGGCTTCGCGCCGCCCTTGAAGTAGGGCCCCACGGGCGTTGCAAAGAGCCGGAACTGGTACGCATCCGCCGGCTTTACCCCGATCACCTCACCTGTCGCGAAGATCAGCGGGCGCAGATAGAGCGAGGCATCCGAGCCGTAGGGCGGAACGTAGTCACGATTCGCCGCAACCACCGCGTCCACCGCCTCGATGAAACGCTCCTCGGGGAACGAAGGCATCTCAAGATACGCCGCCGAGTGGTACATACGCTCCGCATTGAGATCGGGGCGGAACGTCACAATATCACCGTTCACCGTCTCATACGCCTTCAGCCCCTCAAAGACCTCCTGGCAGTAGTGCAGAATGCCCGCGCACTCACTGATTGCAACCGTCGCATCGGACGTGAGCCCGCCCGCATCCCACGCGCCGTCCGCATAGTCCGATACATAGCGCTGCGGCAGAGCACGATAGCCAAACCCCAGATTTCCCCAATCAATATCCGCCTTTGCCATAATATGCCCTCTTTTCAAATACAGATTTTCCCTATCATAGTACGATAGAGGGATGTTGTCAATGTTACGAAGGAGGTGCAAACGCCAAATCATACCGGTATATTTACCAGCTCCCCCAATGCCTGCGGCAAAAGGCGCAGAATATCGCCCGCCACGAGGCCGTTTCCGTGCGCCTCATACGCGAGATCACCCGCACGACCGTGCGCATAGACACCGACGAGCGGCGTCATCCCGCTCTCCATCTGACGCATCAGCCCCGTGATCGCACCCGCGAGCACATCACCCGCGCCCGCCGTCGCCATCCCCGCATTTCCAACCGTTGTAAAGAACGCATCCCCATCGGGATAGACCACGATTGTACACGCACTCTTGATTACAAAAACCGCCTGATGTTCCTTCGCCGCCGCACGTGCCATGTTCAGCAGATCGCCCGCCACCTCGTCCGTCGCCTTAGCGAGAAGTCCCGCAAACTCCCCGAGGTGCGGCGTGAGGATCGGCACCTGCGGCAGTTCCCGCAATGCGTCCAGAGCTCCGCGAAACGCATAGATCGCATCCGCATCCATCACGAGTGGTGCCTTCACATCAGCGGCAAAGAGCCGGACGAACTCGCTCGTCTCTGCCGCACGGCCAAGTCCCGGCCCGATCAGCACAGCGTCCGCCTGTGCCGCGAGAGCAAGCGCAGACTCAAGTGCCTTGAGCCCGCCGAACCGTCCCGTCCCCTCATCGGGCACGGGCACGACCATCGCCTCCGTCATCTTCGCCGCAAGCACAGGATAGATCCTCTCCGGCACGGCAAGCGTCACCACCCCCGCACCGACGCGCAGTGCCGCCTCTGCCGCAAGTGCCGCCGCCCCCGTCATACCGAGCGAACCCGCGAGGATGAGAATACGTCCAC
The DNA here is from genome assembly GCA_937981305.1 of uncultured Selenomonas sp. Lineage (GTDB taxonomy): Bacteria > Bacillota > Negativicutes > Selenomonadales > Selenomonadaceae > Centipeda. The sequence continues at coordinate 2,138 of CALJPB010000139.1, read as the reverse complement.
ACGTTCCCTTGTGTACATCACGTGCGCGTGCAGGCAGCAGCTTCGCCGCAGTCTCCCGTGTGATGAGGGACTGACGCAGTTCCCCCCCACTCAGCAGCGCATGAGGTATGCCGATATCGTCCACGAGCAGCTTGCCGGCAACATTCGCCCCCTGCCCGATGAGATGCCCCACCTTTGGCAGCCCGAGTGCCAGCGTCCGCTCCGCACGCACAGCCGCCACAGCGATACGCCCCGTATCTGCCTCCACGCCGCTCGGCAGATCAATCGCCATCACCGGTTTCCCCGCTCCATTGATCTCCTCGATCAGCCGCAGCACAGGTGCACGCAGCTCTCCATGCGTCCCCGTGCCGAGGATGCCGTCCACAATCGCATCCGCAAAACGCAGCGATACCCGCAGCCGATCCCAGTCCCGATCACTCGTGAGCGGGCGGATCTCCACGCCCATCGCGCGCAGCGTATCATGCATCGCGCGTGCCGCCTCCCCCAGGCGTTCCTCTTCCCCCGTAAAAAACATCTTCACACGCGCACCCATATTCATCAGATGGCGTGCCGCAGCAAACGCATCCCCACCGTTGTTCCCGCCGCCGGCAAAGACCACAAATACTTTGTCCGTTGCGCCCCCGACCATCGCCGCCGCTTCCTCTGCCGACCGCCGCCCGGCATTTTCCATCAGGGCGACAGCGGGCAGCCCATAGTCACTGACCGCACACGCATCAATTCGGCGCATATCCTCTGCAAACGATACATTCATCGCTGACCCTCCAAAACACAATAGGCAAGCGCATAATCACGCTCATGACTAAGAGTGATCCACATATGTACAACCCCCATCTCAGCTGCACGTTGTGCGAACCATCCATAGAGGTGAACCTGCGGTGCGCCGAGCGCATCCGGCAAAATCTCCACATCGCGCAGGCAGCCGTTTCGCAGCCCCGTACCGAACGCCTTGAGCACCGCCTCCTTGCCCGCAAAGCGTGCGGCAAGGCTCGCCGCCATCCCCTTGCCCCGCGACTCCGCGTAGGAGCGCTCTTCAACGGTGTAAACGCGCTCTAAAAAACGCGGGTGCTCGATGGCGCGTGCCACACGTGGAATATGGACAATATCACTGCCGATGCCCAAAATCATACGGAAGACCCTTCCTATCCCCGATACAAAAAAGAGCCATTGCATACGCAACAGCCCCCTTGTCATTCACCGTCCTGCGCTCAGTGCTGCAGCGGTGCCGGTACAAGCCCGGGGGAAGATGGTGCCGGGCGCATCGCGCCCCCCATCTCCGCCGTTCCGCCGGATGGCGCAGCCCCGGACGATGGCTGCGCCGTCGGCATTGTTGTCGATGGCGCATTGGCACTCGTCATCACCTTACCATCCGAAGCACTGATCGAGTCGTCTTGACTGAACCGCATACTGCGTGCGATGAATACCTCAACGCGGCGATTCTGTGCACGTCCCTCATCCGTATCGTTTGAAGCGATCGGACGATACTCGCTGTAGCCGAGTGCGCTGAACCGCGCAGGGTTCAGCGACGGCTGCACACCCATGAGTCCGCGCATGAGACTCACCGCACGCGCGGAACTCAGTTCCCAGTTCGACGGGAACTGCGCCGTCGAGATCGGCACATTATCCGTATGTCCGGAGATCGTCACACGCTCCGGCAGCGCAGCAAGAAGGCTTGCGATCACAGGTACGATCTGCTCCGCCTGTCCCTGCAATGCCGCAGAGCCGGAGGCAAAGAGAGCCTTCTCCTTCAGACGGATCATCAGACCTTCCTCGGACAGCTCCGTACTCACCTGATCCTGAAGATTGTTCTCCTTGACATACTGCTCGATTTTCTCCTGCACCTCGCGCAGAGTCTCGTTTTCCTTCATGTAGGCATCGTTCGCATTGTCCTGTCCCTGCGTGGTCGCCGAATTGATCGCCGTCGCAGGTCCCATACCGGAGAAGAACGACGGCCCCCCAATGTTGAATGCAGCCGTAAACGCCTGTGCAAGTGCCTGCATCTTCGACGCATCCGTCTGCGACATCGCGAACAGAGCGATGAAGAGCGCCAAGAGCAGCGTCATCAGATCGGAGTAGGGCAGCAGCCAAGCCTCGCCCGCTTCCTCCTCATGCGGCTTCGCATGCTTCTTACGCGCCATATC
>CALJPB010000138.1 GCA_937981305.1 uncultured Selenomonas sp. | reverse complement strand
CGGTAAACACTACGAGAAACGTGAGAAATTCGTAGGTCTCCATACAGATCCCCCCTTTCGGGGGCTGAGTCACCACTGTGCCTATCAGTGCCTTTTTCTATGATAGCAGACGAACATACATTTTGCAAGTACAGAGCGAGGAACCGATATGATCATCTCCTGGGACGAATACTTCATGGGCGTTGCGATCTTCTCCGCCTACCGCAGCAAGGATCCGCACACGCAGGTCGGCGCGTGCATCGTCAACGAGGACAAGCACATTGTCGGTGTCGGCTACAACGGTATGCCGAACGGCTGCGACGACCGCGAGTACCCGTGGGGACGAACGGGCGAGTTTGCTGAGCAGAAATATCCCTATGTCGTACACGCCGAGCTCAACGCGATTCTGAACGCGAGCACGTCACTGAAGGGCTGTCGTATCTACGTCTCCCTGTTCCCATGCAACGAATGCTGCAAGGCAATCATCCAGAGCGGCATCCGCGAGGTCGTCTACCTCTCGGACAAGTACGCCGCGACCGAAGCGACGAAGATCTCCAAGCGGATGTTTGACTCGGCGGGCGTTCGCTGGCGGCGCATGGAGACGGAGCTGCGCGAAGTGCCTGTGAAGTTTGAAGTAAGCGACCCGCAAAATGCCTGACCACTTGCACAACGAGGTGTTTGCGTAACGTTTTTGCAGGTTATAGAATGTCATCAAAGCATAACATATTTTATGTGACATAATTCAAAGGAATCCTGATGTGAATACCACTACAGATTATGATATTATCGTCATTGGCGCAGGTCATGCAGGTGTCGAAGCGGCACTTGCCGCCGCACGTCTGGGACATCGTACCCTCATCGTCACGCTTTCGCTCGACAACATCGCCATGATGCCATGCAACCCGTCCGTCGGCGGCCCCGGCAAGAGCCACCTCGTCCGCGAGATCGACGCGCTCGGCGGGGAGATGGGCATTGCCGCCGACCGCGCGAGCATACAGCGCCGCCTCCTCAACACGGGCAAGGGCCCTGCCGTCCACTCCCTCCGTATGCAGGCGGACAAGTTCCTCTATCAGCGCATTATGAAGGAAACCGTTGAGAACACAGAGAACCTCGATGTACGCCAGCTGCTTGTGACGGAGCTTCTCACAGAGGAAACTGCGGGAGAGAAACGTGTCACGGGCATCCTCTGCGAGACGGGCGAACGCCTCACGGCACGCGCTGTTATTATCGCCACGGGGACGTACCTGCGCGGGCGCATCATCCTCGGCGAGACCATCTACGACAGCGGTCCGAACGGACAGCGCCCTGCGATGGCACTCTCCGATTCGCTCAGAGCACTCGGTCTCACGCTCATGCGCTTCAAGACCGGTACGCCCGCACGCGTTGACCGCCGCACGATTGACTTTGGCAAAACCTCCATCCAGGAGGGCAACCCTGCCGCCCCCGCATTCTCCTTTTTGACGGATGTGATGCCGGATGAGCAGACACCGTGCTACCTCACCTATACAAACGAGGCAACACACGAGGTCATCCGTGCGAATCTCCACCGCGCACCGATGGCAAACGGTGTGATCGAGGGGATCGGGCCGCGCTACTGCCCCTCCGTCGAGACGAAGATCGCACGTTTCCCCGACAAGGACCGCCACCAGCTCTTCCTCGAACCCGAGGGACTGCATACGAACGAGATTTATGTACAGGGGATGTCCACCAGCCTGCCGACGGATGTGCAGGAGGCGTTTCTCACCACCATCGCGGGGCTTGAGCACGCACGCATTATGCGCCCGGGATATGCCATCGAATATGATTGTTTGGATCCGCTGCAACTCACGCCGTCCCTTGCCGTAAAACGTGTCGCGGGGCTTTACTCGGCGGGACAGGCGAACGGCACGAGCGGCTACGAGGAGGCGGCAGCACAAGGACTGATCGCAGGCATCAATGCCGTACGCGAAATCACAGGGGCGGAGCCGCTGATCCTGCGCCGCAGCGACGGCTACATCGGCGTCCTCATCGACGACCTCGTCACCAAGGGTACAGATGAACCCTACCGCATGATGACGAGCCGCGCCGAGTACCGCCTCATCCTCCGGCAGGACAATGCCGATCTGCGCCTCACCCCGATTGGACGCGCCATTGGCCTTGTCAGCGATGCGCGGTGGGCGCGGTTTACGGCGAAGCGGGATGCCATCGAGGAGACCTTGCGTCTGTTGGAGCACACAAAACTCAGCCCCAGTGCCGAGACCGAGGCGCGTCTTGCCGCTGCGGGGATCGCGCCCCTGCGCGTTCCGATGACACTCCTCGCGCTTCTTTCCCGCGAGGGGAGCTATGACGCGCTCGCCCCGCTCTTTGACCTCCCGCCTCTTGCGGCAGATGTCAAGGAGGAGGTTGAGATCATGGCGCGGTATGACGGGTATATCAAAAAGCAGCGCGAACAGATCGCACGCATGGAACGCCTGGAGAGCCGCCGCATCCCCGATGGACTCGACTACAGTGCCATCACGAGCCTGCGCCTTGAGGCGGCGGAGAAGCTCGCCGCCATCCGCCCGCGCTCCATCGGACAGGCATCCCGCATCAGCGGGGTCTCCCCCGCCGACATCTCCGTCCTCCTCGTCTACCTTGAGAAGGAGCGGCGCACGGAGCAAAGCGCACGGCCATCGAAAGATTAACTTTCGATGATAAAAAGGATGATTTTCTTGACAGATCGCCACGTTCTGCGCTATACTGATTAGCGTATCTGCGGGCGTAGTTCATCGGTAGAATGAAAGCTTCCCAAGCTTTAGAGGTGGGTTCGACTCCCATCGCCCGCTCCATAGAAAGTGCAGAGCCGTCCGAGAGGGCGGCTCTTTTTTGTAAGGAAATGCGATGAAGGCAGGTGTTCAGCAATGCGTCCATGGGGCATCCTCGTCCTCCTCTGCGCCCTCCTCACGGGCTGTTCCTCGACACTGGCGACAGAAAGCAGTGATCCGTATACGCCGGACGATGTGATCGGGATGGTGGAGGAGGAGTTTTCCTCCTGTACGCCGCATCTCGTTTGGGAGGAGACGCAGATCGAAAAGGAAAAGCCGTTCGAGCGGCGCATCTACGTCCTGCGCGATACGGCGAATAATTTCACGTTTTCCTGCAACGCGGTCGTCCGCCGCCCGACGCTCCCGCGCCCCGGTGCGGAACGGGACACGAATGCGTTCTTTCAGTACGCGACGGGCTATGCCGCGCATCTGAACGCGGCGATTGGGCGTGTGGCGGAGGAATACGGCTTTCGCGCCGCGACCACCGCAGAGGCGGAGGCACTGATCCATGCGGGGGTGAAGCGCAACCACCTCGAGCGGGAGGTCTCGCTCTTTGACGAGGGGGACTTTATTTTCGTCACGGACGGCGCACGCGGCGCGGATCTTGCGGCGATCTGTAAGAAGCTCCACGCGCTGTACCGTCCAAACGGGGACGGCACGGTTCTCTCCGCGCTGTACGGGCGAAAGATCACGTTCTACTATCTGCCGCCGAACGAAACGGATCGGACGCGGGCGGTCTTTGTCGCGTTCTTCACGCTGAAGGGTCCGAACGACTGGGCGGCGACGCTGGCGGACAACCCCGGCTCTTCATCGAACGAAACGGAGGTCGCTGCGTTGGAGCAAAATCTCGCGCGTTACTTCGGGAGCTGTCTGCGCAGTGCGCAGGAGGAGGCGGCAAGGCGTTCGCGTTGAGGTAGACATCGACAGGAGCCGCATATACGGCTCTTTTTTCGTTGCCTTTTTTCGTATTTCATTATATGATAAAGACATCGAATTGTATGAATATGCTGAAAGGAGCGATTCCTATGCAGACCCTCTCTCCCATGCGCCTGATTGCCGCCGCCCTCTTTGCCCTCGCCGCAGTCCTCGGTACGCCGCACATGACAGCGGACGCACCGCTTGCTATCGGTACGCCCGCCGCTGCGGCGCAGGAGGCACAGACCGAGCCGCGCTACTGGCAGATGTACTACAACTTCGCCCCGCCGACGGATGCGTTCATCGCGGAGCTGGCGGCGGAGCAGGGTGTCGCCTATACCCCGGGCAAGAAGGGTGAGGCGCGGTTTTACGCCGACGACGGCCGCCCGATCTACCCGAGCAACGACGGCGCGGTCGGCGTGATTGTGACGGTCACGCTCCCCTCGGGCGATGTGCTGACACGCTACGGGAAGCCGACGGGCCGCTATGTCTCGCCCGACGGCATGACGTTCGAGCAGCGGGCACTGCCGAGCACGACGAACGAGGGCGATTTTCACGTCTACTGTGTTGAGCGTCCCATCGACGGTGTTCAGAAAGGGAAGATCGCGCCGTGGTTCGGACGAACGGGCGGCGGTATCCAGTACAAGCTCCCCGACCGCATCGTGAACCTGATGGAGGCGTCGATGCTGCGCGAGGTGGACTTGGCCGAGGAGAAGGACGCTGCATAACGTCTACGATGTCGTAGAGCGAACTTTTTGACTACACTTTTTTCTTGCATACGCCCCATTTTTTTCTATAATGGAAAAACCATCTATATGGATAGGGGGCTCTCATGAAGATTCCATTGCGCCAATATATGGCGCTGCTCGGCATTACGATTGCCGCATTTATCTTTAACACATCCGAGTTCATACCGATTGCGCTGCTCATCGATATCTCGGAGTCGTTCTCCATGACGGAGGCGGCGACGGGGCAGATGATCACGATCTATGCGTGGGTGGTTGCTCTGCTCTCGCTGCCGCTCATGCTGCTGACCTGCCGCATGGAGCTGAAACGGCTTCTACTGCTGATGGTCGCGCTCTTTGGTCTCGGACAGCTGGTCTCGGGTCTCGCGACGAGCTATGATGTGCTGCTCGGCGCACGCATCATCGTCGCCTGCGCACACTCGATTTTCTGGTCGATTGCCGCACCGCTTGCGACGCGGCTCGTAACGCGCGGGCATCGCCCGATGGCACTCGGCATGATCGTGACGGGCAGCTCGGTCGCGACGATTGTCGGGCTGCCGCTCGGGCGTGTGATCGGTCTGGCGGCGGGGTGGCGCATGACGTTTCTGCTGCTCGCTGCGGTCGCCGTCATTGCGTGTGTCTATCTCGGGATTCTCCTGCCGAAACGGTCACCGGGAGAGGGGTTCACCATCGGCGAACTGCCGTCGCTCATCCGTCAGCCGGCGCTTGCGTGCATTTACATCATGACGGCACTCTTTGCGACGGCGTACTTCACGATGTACAGCTACATCGAGCCGTTCCTGCACAATGTCGCGGCGTTCTCGCCCGATCTGATCACGGTCGCACTCATGCTGCTCGGGGTCAGCGGCATCCTCGCGAGCCTCGTTTTCTCTCGGATGTATGGAAAGCGTCGCTTTTTCCTGCTGCGCTGGTGTCTTGTCGGGGTTGCGGCCATGCTCTTCCTCTGGCAGACGGCATCCATCTCCGTCGGCACGATGATCGTGCTCACGATGTTGCTCGGGGTACTCGCAACCCTCTACAACACGATGTTCCAGGCGGAGGTTCTCGCAACGGTTCCGCGCGACGCATCGACGGTTGCGACGGCGATCTACTCGGGCATCTTCAACCTCGGCATCGGCAGCGGAACGTACCTCGGCGGGCTCGCGGCGGGGAACGGCCACCTCGCCCACATCGGCTACATCGGCGCGGTGATCGCCGGTGCCGCCGCCCTGCTCTGCCGCTGCGTCTACGTGAAAGATGTGCAGGGGACATCGTCTGCGTCGCGTCTTCGTCCGTAAGAGGGGTCGGGTTTGATCCGTATCGCCTATTGTTTGTGCCGCCGCACGGCTTCGGTCGTGCGGATTTTCTTTTCCATGGCACTCGGCGGGAGGTTCTTGAGCACCTCGGTATAGACGAGATCGACGAGGAAAAACTGTACGATCTTCGAGGCGATGGAGCCGGTCTCAAGAGGTGTCTCCTCGGCGATATAGGTCAGGCTCACGTCGGATGCCGCACGCAGGGCGGACGGGTGGTTCTCGGTGAGGGAGATGACCTTGAGTCCGCGCGACCGTGCGAGTGCGACGGTCTCCAGGATCTCCGCCGTCTCGCCCGAATGGGAGATGGCAAAGATCACGTCGCTCGGATCCATAATGGCGGCGAGCATCCGCATAGTGTGGTTGTCGCGCGGTGCGACGCAGTGCATTCCGATACGCAGGAATTTGAAATAGGAGTCCTGCGCGATGATGCCGGAGTACCCAAGGCCGATGAACGCGATTCGATCGGCGGCAATGAGCAGGGCGGCGCAGCGGTCAATGGTCTCGTTGCAGATGATGTCCTGCGTCTTTTCGAGGGCGATCATGTTCGCACAGAGGAGCTTGTGCGCCGTCTCGCGTGCGGTCTCACTGTTCTTGATGTTCCCGCGCTCCATGTAGCGGCCGAGTTCCGCGCCCTCTCCGGCGAGCGCCGCCTTGAAGTCGGCCAGCCCCGCGAAGCCCATCTTGCGGACAAATCGCGTGCAGGTCGCCTCCCCCGTGCCGCTTGCGGCAGCGATTTCGGAGATGGTCATGCGCGGGATGTCGGTGAGGCGGGCGCGGATGCAGTCGATGATCTTGCGGTCGCCCTTGGAGACGCGAAACGGCGGATCGTCGAGCCGGCTAAGTATCTTCATGGGATCACCTCTTCCGTTCTTGTCTGTATCATAGCAGATTTTGATCCAAAAGAAAACGCCGTCCATCGGGCGGCGTTTTGTGTGCAGATCGTTACGCGAGATCTCCGTACTCCTGCAAAAAGTGGCGGAGTGCGCCGAGCATCCCCGCATCGTTCTGTGTGGCGGCGAATGTGATCTTGGTCGCCGCGCAGATGAGGGGCGGGAGGCGGTCACGCAGCGCCTCCTCGAGCGGCGGGCGCAGTGCCTCCTCCTGTGCCATGATGCCGCCGCCGAGCACGATGCACTCGGGGCTGACCACCGAGACGACGTTTGTGATCGCGTCGGCAAGGGCATTGACGAGTGCCGTGACCTCCTCCACGGCGGCAGGGTCGCCCTTCCTGAGAAGGTCAAACACGGCGTGGCCGTCGATGCTGCCGGCGGGCAGACCCTTGGTGCGGCAGACGGAAGCAACGAGCCGAGTCGCGGAGCAGCGTTCGTGCAGACGTCCGCCGGGGACGCGCATATAGGCGATTTCTCCCGCACTCCCCGACGCACCGTGGACGATGCGTCCATCGACGATGAGTGCGCCGCCGATGCTCGTGCCGACGGTCATGGCAAAGAGGGAGGAGCAGCCCCTGCCCGCGCCCTGCCACAGCTCGCCGAGCGCGGCGCAGTTGACATCGTTCTCGACGGAGGCGGGCAGTCCGAACGCATCGTGCATGAGTGCTTTCCAGTCCGTGCCCGTGTAGTCGGGGATCGCATCCTCAAGCGCATAGACGATGCAGCCCGCCTGCGGATCGACCATGCCCGCCGTGGAGATGGCGACGCCCTTCACACCGTGGGTCTGCTGCGCCTCACGCACGATGGCAAAGACCTTTTGAACAATGCCTGTGCCGCCGTACTCCTTCGCCTCGGTTGGCACGGAGCCGCGCGTGTGCAGCGCGCCCGACGCGTCTGCAACGCCGTACTTGATGGCGGTGCCGCCGATGTCGATGCAGATATACATGGATGCGCCTCCGTTCTGTGTCGTCTATTCCACTCGAACCTTGAAAATCCCTTTTTTGAGCGGGGCCGGCTCATCGACCTTCACCCCGGAGCGGTGTACGTCCTCGGGGTAGCAGATGAGAAAGTCGCCCGGCCGCATGATGGTGGTCTGGGTGACTGCGCCGTCAGCGGGCACGTAGTCCTTGTCTTCCTCGTACGGGTGCGTCTGCATCCGCTCGATGAGGCTCACGTCGATTTTCTCCGTCCCCTCGGCGAGGATGTGGATGTCGATGTAAGCGCGGTGTGCCTCCCAGATCTTTTCGCTGCGTTCGCCCGTGGTGTAGTGGGCGATGTTGACGTAGACATCCTCGCCGTCGATGTCGTTGCGCCCCTTGGGGAGCGCGGCAAGGTCGTGCGTGCGGGCAAAGGCAAGCGCCTGCTGCACGCGCGGCGGGAGGAATGCGTAGGTCTTTTCGTGGTAGATGCTGCCGTAGATCATAGAACCTCCTTGGATATGTGTTTCATGCGTGACACATCAGTGCTTCCCTAGGATTCACTGAGATGTCACGCACGCTGCACTTCTATGTTTTATCCCCTCGTTGACTGAACCGTCGTGCCCGCAGGCGCTTCGTAGTCCGGCTCGGTGAGACGGCTGACGATGTTGCCGACGACGAGGGAGATGACGATGGTGATGAGGGTGTACGACCAGAAGGAAACGGACGGAACGAAATACTTGAGGTAGAGGACAACCGCCGTCGCGACGATGAAGCCCATGAGTGCGCCCTTGGCGTTTGCCTTCGGGCAGAACGCGCCGAGGACGAACATCCCCGCCAACGCCCCGAGTGCGAGTCCGATGAAGCTGTTGAACCACTGGTATGCCGAGCGGATGTCGCTGCCCGCCATGACGATGGCGACGACGATGGAGAGGATACCGATGCCCAGAGAGATGAACTGCGCGATGCGCGTCTGCTTTTTCATCTCCATCGCGGGGTTGAGGACGGACTGGATGTCCAGAACCCAGCTGGTCGCAACGGAGTTGATGCCCGTGGAGAGAGTGGACTGCGCCGCCGCAAAGAGGGCGGCGAGGAGGATACCCGTGAGACCTGCGGGCAGCTCATACGTGATGTAGGCTGCGAGCACGAGGTCGCGGCGGTCCGTCGTGAGGAGGTCGGGGTTCTGCTGATAGAAGACGAAGAGTGCCGTGCCGACGAGGAAGAAGACCGTCGCGGCGAAGATGGAGACAACTCCGTTGCCGAGCGTCATTTTGTTGAGCTGCTTCATGTCCGTGGTTGTGGTGAAACGCTGGACAATGTCCTGACTGGAGATGTACGATGCGAACGTTCCAAGACCGCCGCCGATGAAGATGATGAAGACGCTGGAGGAGACGATGTCGGGGCTGAACCAGACTTCGTTTTCGAGCATGAACTTATGCCCCGTGGTGAGGGTATCCCAGACCGTGCCCCATCCGCCGTGGATGCTGCCGATCATGACGACGAGGGAGAGGGCGATGCCGACGATGAGAACTGTGCCCTGGATGAAGTCGGTGTAGAGAACCGCCTTGAGTCCGCCGGAGTAGGAGTAGATGATGGCGATGACACCCATGACGACGATCAGCATATTGACATCGAGCCCCGTGACCTCGGCGAGCGCCATGGACGGGAGGTACATGATGATGGACATACGTCCGAGCTGGTAGATGATGAACATGAGCGCACCGAGGATGCGGAGGTTGCCGCTCTGGAAACGCTTTTCGAGGTAGTGGTACGCGGTGTCGATCTCGAGTTTGCTGTAGATCGGCAGGAAGTAGCGGATCGTCAGCGGGATCGCGAACAGCATACCGAGCTGCGCCCACCAGAAGATCCATGAGCCGTGGTACGAGTTGCCCGGGATCGCGAGGAAGGAAATGGGGCTGAGCAGTGTGGCAAAGATGGAGACGCAGGTGACGTACCACGGTATCGTACCGTCGCCCTTGAAGAACTCCTTGCCCTGCATTTCTTTTTTCGAGTAGTAGAGACCTGCGAGCAGAACGCCCAGCAGGTAGATGACGAGGACTGCCGTGTCAATCCAGGTAAATCCCTGATGCATAGTTATCTCCTCCTGAGATGATTATAGAGCTCAGAAATACTTTTTGTAGATTTCCTTTGCGCGGGCACGCATCTCCGGCGTATATCCCTTCATCGGTTCGCGGCAGTAGCCCGCCTCGATGCCCTGCTCCTCCAGGAGGAGTTTGATCGTGCCGTAGAGGCCGTTGTCGAGGATGTCGGTGATGAGGTCGTTCGTGACGTGCTGCACCTCGAGCGCCTCGGCGATCTTGTTCGCGCGCGTGAGGTCATAGATCTGACGGGCGCGGGCGGCGTTGACGTTGTAGGTCGAGCCGATTGCGCCGTCGATGCCGAGGACGGTTGCGGGCAGAAGCATCTCGTCGAACCCTGCGAAGATGAGCTTGTCGGGGAATGCCTTGCGCATACGCTCCAGGAGGTAGAAGTCGCCCTGCGTGAACTTGACACCGACGATCTTCTTGTTCTCGAACAGCTTGGCGAACTGGTCTATGCTGATGTTCACGCCCGTGAGGAAGGGGATGAAGTAGATGACCATGCGCGTGTCGACGTCGGCGACGATGGTCTCGTAGTAGTGGCGCACCTCGTCGAAGCCGAACTTGTAGTAGAACGGCGTGACGGCGCTGATGGCATCGTAGCCGAGGTCTGTGACGAATTTCGCGAGCTCGACGGACTCCTTGAGGTTGATGGAGCCGACCTGCGCCATGAGGGTGATGTCGTTCTTCGCCTCGTCCTTGGCGATCTCGAAGATGCGCTTCTTCTCGTCGGTGGAGAGCATGAAGTTCTCGCCCGTGCTGCCGCCGACGTAGAGTCCGTCCATCTTGTTGTGGTCGATGTTGTGGCGGATGATCTGGCGGAGTCCCTTCTCATTGATCGTGCCGTCCTCATGGAACGCGCCGAGCAGTGCGGAATAAAGGCCTTTGAGTTCTCTCATGATGATTTCCTCCTTAGAAATGGATGGGTGGGGAGCAAGCTCCATAAATAAGCGATTCTTCCCTTATGCGATCGCGTCGGTGAAGCGGCGCGCAATGAGCTGGGGACGCGTGATGGCGGAGCCGACGATCGCACCGAATACGCTCGTCTGCATCGCCTCTTTGAGTTCCTCGGGGGTGTTGATCCGACCCTCGGCAAAGACGGGGATGGACGCGTCCTGCGCGAGGCGGCGCATGAGCTCGTAGTCGGGACCCGCAAGCTGCGGGCTGTACGGGGTGTAACCCGAGAGGGTGGTGGAGATGGCATCCACGCCGAGTTCCTGCGCCTTCATCCCCTCCTCGTAGGTGGAGATGTCGGCGAGAACGAGGCGGTGTGCCTCGTGGATGCGTGCAACAAGATCACGCACGTCGGTTTGCTGCGGACGCTCGCGGTCGGTCATGTCGAGGGCGATCATCTCGCAGCCCGTTCCGATCAGAGCCTCCACTTCGCGCATGGTCGGCGTGATGTAGATGGGGGAGTCGGCGTAGTTCTGTTTGATGAGACCGATGACGGGCAGCTGTGCGGCGGCACGGATCTCCTCGATGTCCGCAACGCTCTGCGCACGGATGGCGACTGCTCCGCCCTCCCTTGCCGCACGCGCCATGCGTCCCATGATGAACGGGCTGTGCAGGGGCTCATCGGGCAGTGCCTGACAGGAGATGATGAGTTTTCCCTTCACGGCTGAGAAAAAATCCATAAAAGCGCCTCCAATTTATTATTATTTATTGTAATTTATAGCATAATATTTTATATTATTGTTATCGTTACGTAATACTCCACGCAAA
>CALJPB010000137.1 GCA_937981305.1 uncultured Selenomonas sp. | reverse complement strand
GGACGATAGTTCGTGAAGAACGGCGTATGACGGCCGCCCTCTTCCTTCGTCAGGACGTAGACCTGCGCCTTGAACTTCGTGTGCGGATTGATGGAACCCGGCTTTGCGAGAACCTGGCCGCGCTCGATGTCCTTGCGATCCACGCCGCGGAGCAGTGCGCCGATGTTATCGCCCGCAACCGCGCTGTCGAGCAGCTTGCGGAACATCTCGATGCCCGTGACAACCGTGCTGCGTGCCTCATCCTGAAGGCCGACGATCTCAACCGTATCGTTCAGCTTCAGCTCGCCGCGCTCCACACGACCCGTAGCAACCGTGCCGCGGCCCGTGATCGTGAACACGTCCTCAACCGGCATGAGGAAGGGCTTCTCCGTATCGCGCGTCGGCGTCGGGATGTACTCGTCAACCGCATCCATGAGCTCGAGGATCTTCGCCTTCATCGCATCGTCACCCTCGAGTGCCTTCAGCGCCGAGCCTGCAACAACGGGGATGTCGTCGCCGGGGAACTCATACTGGGAAAGCAGCTCGCGGACTTCCATCTCGACGAGCTCGAGGAGCTCGGGATCGTCAACCTGGTCAACCTTGTTGAGGAAGACAACGAGAGCCGGAACGCCGACCTGACGAGCGAGCAGGATGTGCTCACGCGTCTGGGGCATCGGGCCGTCAGCAGCGGAGACAACGAGGATCGCGCCGTCCATCTGCGCAGCACCCGTGATCATGTTCTTGACATAGTCCGCGTGGCCCGGGCAGTCAACGTGTGCATAGTGACGGTTGTCCGTCTCATACTCAACGTGCGCCGTGTTGATCGTGATGCCGCGCTCGCGCTCCTCCGGAGCCTTGTCGATGTCCGCATAGTCCTCGAACTTCGCATAGCCCTTCTCGGAGAGAACCTTCGTGATCGCAGCCGTCAGCGTCGTCTTGCCGTGGTCAACGTGGCCGATCGTGCCGATGTTGACATGGGGCTTGCTGCGGTTAAACTTTTCCTTTGCCATTCTAAAATTGCCTCCTTATTCGCCTTTGTTCTTGGCGACTACAGCGTCAGCTATATTCTTAGGAACTTCGTCGTAGAAGGAAACCTCCATCGAGTAGTTCCCGCGGCCCTGAGTTTTGGAACGGAGATCCGTCGAGTAGCCGAACATCTCCGAGAGCGGAACGAACGCGTTGATGACCTGCACGCCGTTGCGCGGCTCCATGCCGTCGATACGTCCGCGACGCGAGTTCAGATCGCCGATGACGTCGCCCATGTACTCCTCGGGCACCGTGACCTCGACCTTGACGTACGGCTCGAGGAGAACAGGGCTTGCCTTCTCGGCACCCGCCTTGAACGCCATCGAACCTGCCACCTTGAACGCAGCCTCGGACGAGTCGACCTCGTGGAACGAGCCGTCGTAGACGATGACCTTGATGTCGACCATCGGATAGCCGGCGACAACGCCGCCCTCCATCGCCTGTTTGACACCCGCCTCGATCGGGTTGATGAACTCCTTCGGAATCACACCACCGACGACCTTGTTCTCGAAGCTGAAGCCCTCGCCCGCCTCCTGCGGAATGAGTTCGAGCCAGCAGTGACCGTACTGACCGTGACCGCCGGACTGACGGACAAACTTGCCCTCTGCCTTGACGGACTTGCGGATCGTCTCGCGGTATGCAACCTGCGGCTCGCCGACCTTGCAGTCGACCTTGAACTCGCGGAGCATACGGTCGACGATAATCTGCAGGTGCAGCTCGCCCATGCCCGAGATGATGACCTGTCCCGTCTCCGCATCCGTGTGAACGCGGAACGTCGGATCCTCCTCTGCAAGCTTCTGGAGAGCGATACCCATCTTCTCCTGATCGTTCTTCGTCGCGGGTTCCACAGCAACGGAGATAACCGGATCGGGGAACTCCATCGACTCGAGGATGATTGGCTTGTTCTCATCGCAGAGCGTGTCGCCCGTCGTCGTATTCTTGAGTCCGACCGCCGCCGCGATGTCGCCGCTGTAGACCACGTCGATCTCCTTGCGGTTGTTCGCGTGCATCTGGAGAATGCGGCCGATGCGCTCCTTGTTGTCCTTCGTCGCGTTGAACACATACGAACCGGAGTTCAGTGTGCCCGAGTAGACGCGGAAGAACGCGAGCTTGCCGACGAACGGATCCGTCATGATCTTGAACGCAAGTGCCGAGAACGGAGCCTCGTCCGAAGCCGGACGGCTGTCCGCCTCCCCCGTATCGGGGTTCACACCCGCAATCGGCGGGATGTCCGTCGGTGCCGGCATGTAGTCGACGATCGCGTCGAGCAGGGGCTGCACACCCTTGTTGCGGTACGATGTACCGCAGGTGACCGGAGTCATCTCGCAGGCGATCGTCGCCTTGCGGATCGCACGGCGGATCTCTTCCTCCGTGACTTCCTCACCGCCGAGATACTTCTCCATGAGCTCATCATCCGCCTCGGCGCACGCCTCGACCAGCTTCTCACGATATTCCTCAGCCTGCGCCTTGTACTCCTCGGGAATCTCAACCTCATCGGTCACCTTTCCGAGGTCATCGGCGTAGACGATGGCATCCATCTTCACGAGGTCGATGATGCCCTTGAACTCATCCTCTGCGCCGATCGGCAGCTGAATCGCCACCGGGTTCGCGTTGAGACGCTCGCGCATCATCTTCATAACGTTGAAGAAATCGGCGCCCGTGATGTCCATCTTGTTGACATACGCCATGCGCGGAACATTGTAGCGTTCCGCCTGACGCCAGACCGTCTCCGTCTGCGGCTCAACACCGCCGCGCGCGGTCAGAACAGCCACCGTGCCGTCCAGCACGCGCAGCGAGCGCTCTACCTCGACCGTAAAGTCAACGTGACCCGGCGTATCAATGATATTGATGCGATGGTCTTTCCAGTGGCAGGTCGTCGCCGCCGACGTAATCGTAATGCCGCGTTCCTGTTCCTGAACCATCCAGTCCATGGTGGCAGCGCCCTCATGAACCTCGCCGATCTTGTGCGTTACGCCCGTGTAGAAGAGAATGCGCTCGGTGGTCGTCGTTTTGCCGGCATCGATGTGTGCCATGATGCCGATATTCCGCGTTTTTTCAAGGGAATATTCTCTTGCCACTGTTTCCTATCGCTCCTTACACTG
>CALJPB010000136.1 GCA_937981305.1 uncultured Selenomonas sp. | reverse complement strand
TTCTTTATCTCTCATCCACACTGCAAAATCAATCGGACGTGATGAAAGTTCCGCGCAGCAAGGTCTTCCTTCCGAATCCAGAAGTAGATCAGACCGCAGTCGCCGTACATAAGCTCCGTTTCATCGTCCTCGACGGTGCCCATCTGAAACAGCAGCACCCAATGATCTGCAGCATTTCTCACAAGTTCCGCTTCCTCCTCTTCGGAGAGCTCTTCCTGCATGTCTTCGTCAATGCCCCTGCTGTAGCGTTCGCACTCCGGCTCCATTTCATTCTGAATCTCGTCGGCATAGCCGAGCATCTTCATGGGATTGTCCTCGTGAGCGGCAGCATCGTATCCGAACTCCGCACGCAGTTCGTTGTAGGTATCCCAATCCACCTCTTTCCCGCTCCTGCGGCTGTATGCAAAAGACGACAGGAGACTGACGGCATCCGCAAAGGTCAGCGCCTGCTCGCCTACACTCCACTCCTTCGTTTCCTCCGGAATCTGTGTCGGGACAAGTCCCTCCGTCTCGGGGAAATAATAGACGCGCGCATATCCCTCAGACTTTAGTTCAAATCCCCACTCCATCGACACGGTCTCATAGAAGAAGCTGAGCACGCCCGATGTCGGCAGGAGACCCGTGCGGTCATACTGCGCAGCTTCGCCGAGATCAATCTGCGCGAGAAAGGCAAGCGGGCGGTTCTTCGTCACATCTTCAAAGTCCGTTCCCTTATAGTACGGCCAGACGAAATCTGCGGGCAGATCGGGCGTCCCGTAGAACTTGCTCGCCCCAACGGGCAGTTTGTCGGTCGCCGCATGATGGTGGATGGTGATTTCGCGGCGCTGATTGTGCGCAAAGAACGCCATCACCTCGCTCCGTAGGCACTCCTTTTCCTCCTCAACTGTACGGATGAGCTCTTCCAAGCCGATGGAGGGCGGCTCCTCAGCATAATACCATCCATGCTTGTTTTCAATCGCGTCCCTGCACCGCTCCAGCATGCCGCCGGGCTTGCCGAAAAAGACCCGCTCGATCTCCGCCGTGCTCGCGGCATCTTCCTCTGCGCGCTCCAAGAACGTCCGTGCAAGGCGCAGGATGGCGAGCTGCGGGCTGCGGTTGACCGCGAAAAAATACAGTGCGTAGCCCATGCGGTAATGCCAAAGCCCGTCACGCTCCGCAGGCGTGACCTCGCTCAGCGTTTTTGCCGCATCGAAGAAGCTGCGCTCCTCGATGTACGCCTGCGCGAGCAGTCCTGCGATTGCAGCCGTCCGCTCGGCGGCGGGCACGCTGCGCCCCAGCGCAACGATCTCATCGTTCAGCGCCGTGTCATGCTGTGCGGCATACGCCGCTGCGCGTTCCTGCATCTGCGTCGTCAATGCTTCGATATTCATGTCTGACTCCACCATTTGAATCCGTAAGAATCAAGCCGCCTTTTTCACGCGCGTATACTGCATCACGAGGATGACGGCAAAGAGGGCACAGCCGATGAGGTCGGT
>CALJPB010000135.1 GCA_937981305.1 uncultured Selenomonas sp. | reverse complement strand
GCGTATCTCCTCGAATAAAGACGTTGATCTGACGCTGCGGCAGTTTTGCCGTCCATCCGAAAAGAGCCGCGATAAAGTCATGATACGTCATGCCGCTGCCCTCGAAGTTCTGCGACGGTGTGAAATCATCGGTCAGACGATGTAATTTCAAACCAAGTGCCGCCGCAATCTCGGCCACATACCGTGATACCTTTGCCCGCTCGACGTAGATATGGATGGGCGTGTAGAGGAGTGTGTCTTTGCTGTACGTCCCCTTAACGGACTGTACGATGCCGCGCTGACTGGTTTCCTCCACGAGAAAACGAAAGTCGTAGTCCATCACTCGCCCTTGGATGCTTGCACCGACAGACAGTGGTTGAACGGTTTCGAGTTGGATGTTGTCGGAAAGAGAGAGTTCGCCAAGCGTCACGGAGAACGAGCGAATGCCGCGCTCTCTAAACTCTGCGTAGGTAAGCGTATGAGGAATCTCAATCCTTGTATCTGCAAGGATCCGCGACTGCCTAATGAGTCTGCGCTTTGTATCTCCAAGAGCCACATCGCAGCGACCAATGCGCCGAAGCGCATCCCCCGTCACTTTGATTTTCTTGACGATCCGAATATCGCGCAGGGTATCTGCATGCGTAGCGGTGGATGTGTTGAGACTGCGTGACGTATCTCCACGCACTTGCACGGGCTGACGAAATACGGGAATCACCGTGGCATATATAATTTGTTTGAGGTGAATCCTGCCAAACGGCAGCCACGCAATGCAGACGCTTGGTTTCAGCTTGATGCTCATACACCCGCTCTCCATCCAAACTGCCGATCTGAGAGTTCCGAGATGCGCAGCGAGGTCTTGCGTCCGTCCATGACAATGGATGTCGGATTCTGCTCGGCGATGTGTCTGCCATACGTCGTAACATTCCCACCGCTCTTTTCAATCGCCGTCAGAACGCACAACCCTTCTGCCGTGCGGTAGGCAGGGTTCCCGATAAGAGAAATCCCCATCACACGCGAATCCGCACCATACTGCGTGGACAAGGCGGCAATATCCACAGATTGCAAAAGATCTTGACCTGCCGCCGTCGCCTCATAGCTTCCATCGCCGCAGTCGGTCATATCCGTTTGTGTCGATTGGACGGGCAGCATGATGACCTGTTCCCGCGGGCTAATCTCCTCATCCGAGAGGATGAGATTCGAGATAAGAATGTCGTCATTATTCGTGAGAATGGCAATAGTTTTCGCATCCGAGTTCGTGAGATAACCAACATACGCATTCTGTATATTGCAAACCTCACGTTCGTCTATCATGGCATGAAAGACACCGTTACCGTTCTCTCCTGGTTTGATGTGAAACCACACAGCACAGATTTCTTTGACACGAACAGCATCGCCTACGGCAAGCATCTCGTTATTGTTGCTCCCGCGAATCTTCCATGTGCTCCAGAATTTCTCTGCTTCAATTATTTTGTAGCCGCCGATTGCAAATGAAAGTTTGGCATTGCCCCCTTTTTCTGTATCCTTGATGTACATATCAAATCTGCCATAAAGCTCTGGCGGCACTTCGGAAAGATTGAGTCCCTTGTAGTAGGTCGGCTGCCAGAAGGATACGCCCGTCTTACTGTACTGCTCTCCTATGACCGTTGCACCATCTTTGACCGAAAGCAGTTCTGCATAGCCCGGATTGATGTATTTGAATGCCATACGCTCCTCCTCAGTCCGACACCAAAAGCCCCTCTGCCTGAATGTCCACGCTCGTATCCTGCTGCGGCTTCTCGTCCGCCGTACTGATTGCGTTGACCCAGAAAATCGTATTCTTATCAGCAACATTGGATAATGAGATACTGTCTTTCCATTCGGCAGACTCCAATGCCGTTTCGGCAGTGTATTTGTTATCCGTCGCGGCTTTCCACTTGTCCGCATGATCGCCTACAAATTTGATCGTAAGTGTTCCGTCAATGTGGAAGCCGCTCTCGCAGCGCACGGCGCACTTGACGGCTTTCTGTTCGCCCTTGCCTGCATCGAGCAGGACGGAGATGGGCGCGAGTTCCGTCCCGGAGCTGACCTCCGTCCCGTCCGTGCTCTCCGCCGTCGGATTGTTCATATAGATATGCAGCAGTTCTGCCACTCTTACACCCTCCAAAATTCCAGTGAAATCTTATATGCCTTCGGGAAATGCGCCATATACTCGTAGGATTTCACCACAACACGCATCGAGGGCAGGACGCTCCCGCCCTCGTCCGTTACAGACACCATCGCGCGGCTGTCCCAGTAACTCTTGATTTTCTCCCAATCACGCGCCGTCACAACAACGGTGCAAGAGATACGGTCCCCCTCTGGGATATGCCCGAAATCCTGCACGACCATACCGCCGACGATCTCCAAGAGCTGCTGACGGTCGTCTGGAACGATCTGCCAGTTCTCGACACTCAGCGTTTTAACCTCACCAATGTGAATATGAATTGGAATCACCTCCAAGTGCGTTTTCAACAGCAGGTCGAATGCGGTCGGCGACATGGTCGGCGAGCATACGCATTCCCTCGTTGTCCTCCGTGACGGCGTTCTCGATTTGCACCTGTATGTGAATCTGGCGATTGTCCGTCATGGATGGCGCGGACTGAGTAGCATTGAGGGAAGAAGTGACATTTTGTCCCCCTCCCTGCACGATCTGCGCCTGTTGTCCAAGCCCTGCCATCATCTGTGCATACGAGAACTCCTGCCCGTTGACACGAATATGGGAACTGTCCTCACGCTTCTCGGGAGCAAAATTCGGCAGGAGATTCTCCATCGCCCATTTGCGCCCGGACTGAAACTGCTGCAAGAGTTCCGGTGTCAGCCCCAGATCCTCTGCCGTGAACTTGTTCTTCTTGCGAAGGTACTGCATCAACCCGACTTGCCCGGATTTCTTGAACACCTGCAGTTCCTCTTTCTGGGAGCGAAGGACTTCCAGAGCGGCGTTGCGTTTGGCATCGAGTTTCTGCTTCTCCGCCCAGCGTGTCGCTTCGACCTCGTCCAGTCCCTTCTGTACCCACGCATCCTTCTCGCGCTCGATCTCAGCAAGGCGGTTTTCAAGCTCAGTCTTCCAGATGGAGTCAATATTGGAAGCGACATCCCGTTCCCACTGCTCCATCACTCGTGCTTTGCTCTCACTGAGCCACGCCTGCGTTTGGACTTCATCTAGTCCCTTCTGACGAAAGGCATCGGCTTCGCGGGCGATGGATTCCAGCTTGTTTTGGAGATCAGTCTTGTAGAGCGCATTCGCCTTGTCCACAACGTCCCGCTGAAAGTCGGCGTAGATTTTCGCTTCCTTTGCCAGACGGTATTCGTCGATGAGGTGCGGATCTGCCCCCTTCTGAAAGGAATCGAAGGCCTCACGATCCAACGCATGAAGGCTGTTCTGGATGTCCGTGTG